>ONNY01000081.1 GCA_900319305.1 uncultured Prevotella sp. | reverse complement strand
CACTGATTGTTGGTGCAGAGTACATACCATGAGGGTACATCGGTAAAGTCAAATTGCCTCTTCAAGGGCTTGATATCTTTATTAGAGTCCATCGTCTTTTATAATTAGTTGAGTGGTGGATATTATCAGAAATATCTTGAATTACATCGTGGCGGTGAGGAAGGTGGCGTTGCCGAAGATATAGAGGATGTTCTCGCAGGCAGGTACGAGGATGGTCTCGCCCTGGCGGATTTCAATGCCATTGATGTTGGCTTTTCCCCAAAGACAGACCACGATGACAAATGAATCGCAGTGGAAATCAATCTGCTGGGCTACCTGTACTACGACGCGATGCACCACGAAGTAGGGACAGTTGATGAGCTGTGACGTGGGTTTCGTACTGTCGTAAGAAGTACGGTAAGCCGGCCACACCTGATAGTCGATGGCAGCCTTGGCCTCTTCGATGTGGAGTTCACGGGGATTGCCATGCACATCCTTCCGTCCGAAGTCATACACGCGGTAGGTGATATCACTGGTCTGCTGGATCTCAGCCAGGAAGTTGCCTGCGCCGATGGCATGCAGACGACCTGCCGGCAGGAAATAGAGGTCACCCTCATGGGCCTCATGGGTAGCAATCACATCCTGCATGGGTGAACGCCCGTTCTGAGGTTCTGCCGTTGCCAGCTGTTCGTACTCCTCTGGCGTGATGCTTTTCTTGAGACCCGCATAGATCTTGGCCCCTACATCGCTCTTGATGATATACCACATCTCAGTCTTTCCTGCACAGCCGTGACGCTCCATCGCCAGTTTGTCGTCAGGATGCACCTGAACGGACAGGTCCTGACGGGAGTCGATGAGTTTTACGAGGAGTGGGAACTGATTGCCGAACTTCTTGTAGATCTTCTTACCCACGAGCAACTCCTTGTATTTGTCGATCAGTTCGACAAGCGTCAATCCCTCATCGACGTCATTCACGAGACCGCGGTTGATGGCCACACTCTCATGACGATCTCCCAACTCTCGCCCACATTAGGCTGGGCATTGAAGATCCCCTTGAAGGGCGCAATCTGATAGCCGCCCCAGATGGTAGTCTTCAGATAGGGTTCAAATTTATATGGTTTCATAAGCCTTCAATTATTGAAAGGTGATTATTGCTGCTTGTTCTTGGCGACCAGTTTCTTGATGGTCTCCACGCTAGCACTGGTGGTGAGTCCGTCCTCAGGGGTGTTCATGCAGTAGTCCACCAGACGATCCACAGTGGAGGTAGCCACATGCATACGGGTATCTGCCGAAGCGTAATAGATAAACACCTTGCCGTCCTCGTCCTTGATCCAGCCATTGGCAAAGGCCACGTTCAGGCTTGGCGATGACCTTCGTGGGATCCTCAAGGGAGGTCATATACATATATAATACGTAGCGCAAGCCGTCGGCAGTGCCGCGAACGCCATGGGCCAGGTGCAGCCAACCCTTCTCTGTCTTCAGCGGATGAGGACCTTCACCGTTCTTCACCTCGGTAATGGTGTGATACTTGCGCTCATAGATGATCTTCTCTTCCTTCACCTCAGCATGGGTCATGTCGTCCACCAGTGCCCAACCGATGCCACCACCGCTACCGGTGTCGATAAAGCCATCCTGTGGACGGGTATAAAGCGCATATTTACCATCCACAAACTCAGGATGCAACACCACATTACGCTGCTGACTCTTGGTCTTCAGGTCTGGCAGACGCTCCCAAGTCTTCAGGTCCTTCGTACGGGCGATGCCTGCTGTAGCGGTAGCTGCACTCAGGTTACCAGGCTGTGAGGGGTCATGACGCTCTGCACAGAACACACCATAGATCCAGCCGTCCTCATGCTGGGTGACACGCATATCGTAGATGTTAGTAGCAGGATCCTCGGTGTCGGGCATCGTGATAGGCTCTTCCCAGAAGCGCCACTGGTCGATACCGTTGGGCGACTCTGCCACAGCGAAGAACGACTTGCGGTCGGCGCCCTCCACACGACACACCAACAGGTAGCGTCCATCCAGTTTGATGGCTCCCGCATTCAGCACCGCATTCATCATGATACGCTGCATCAGGAAGGGATTATCCTGCTCATTAAAGTCATATTTCCACTCCAGAGGTGTATGTTCTGCCGTCAAAATGGGGTAAACGTACTTCTCGTAGATACCGTTACCACCCTCAACTACTTGGTTCTTGCGCAGAAGCAGTGCCTCATGACGCTGGCGTAATACCTGTACTTTCTCTTGATAGTTCATATTCATATTGTTTTGTTTGACGGTGCAAAGGTACGAAGATTTCTGTTTCGGATATGACTCAATCATAACCGATACTGACACTTTTCTGCCAATTCAGATAATCAGCTTCGTTTTTTGGTATTTTTCGCGGAATTCCTTGGGGGTACAACCCTTCCGTTTGCGGAACAGACGGTTGAAATTACTGAGTGTATTAAAGCCTGTGGTCCAGCAAATCTCACTCACGCTATCCGTCGTATCCACCAATTTGCGGGCCGCATGACCCAGACGGACGTCGATGATATATTCTGAGAGACTCTTACCTGTGTGTAACTTGAAATAGCGGCTGAATGCCGAGGGCGACATACTGACAAGGGCAGCCAACTGTTCGAGCATGATCTCGTCGCGATAATGGTCGTCGATGTAGTTCTTCACCTTCAGGATGCGCTTCGAGTCGCTATCCACCTCCACCTTGGCGAAGGCTGATGAGGCCAGTTCACGGGCACCTTCGAACTTCGACAGTTCATAAAGAATGGACAGAAACTCCTGAACAGCCAGAAAGCCCTCTTTGATTTTCGACAGGTTAAGCAGACGATGACTGACCATCATGATAGCCTCGGGGGGGAAGGCCAGCCCGCGCTTTGCCCTTGCCAGCATCAGATAGATCGGTCTGAAGGGATTGGTTCTGAAAGGTGAGGAAGGGGCGTCGAAGTCCATGTTAAACTGCACGGTTACCTCGTGGATATCTTCCGTCTGGGCACCATTCTGTTCCCACACATGCTCCAGATCTGGGCTCGTAATAAGTACCAAGTCCAAATCGCCGATGATCTCATCGGAGTCACCTACCACTCGACGACAGCCCGCACCACCCATCACAAAGTTCAGTTCGAAGATCTCATGCTGATGGATGGGATAGTCGAACTCCTTCTTATGGCGATCTGCGACATACATGAAGTCATGCTCGCCCAATGGTGTGATCTCACGCAGGACGCTTGTTGACATCAGATATAATCCTTAAAGGCTTCGTCGTATTCGGGGCTGTTGCCGAGTTGGCCGTTGATGAGACAGACGAGTTCCACGGTGGCGCGGAAACAGAGTTGCTCGTCGCTGGCGCGGTAGATGTCCTGATAGAACATGTATTTCAGGCCGTCCTTTTTCAGGTTCAGGCGTGAGATAAACTCGTCGTCGCAACGCAGGGGTACCTTGTACTGCAGTTTCATACTGTGGATGACGGCGTCGATGCCCTGTTCGTGGAGTTTGGCGAAACTGACGCCTAAACTGCGCAGGAACAGATGGCGGGTGTGCTCGGTATAATGCAGGTAGTTGGCATTGTTGACGATGCCTTCAATGTCGCACTCATAGTCGCGCACTTCCATACGGGTTTCAAAAATGTATTTCATTTCAATAAGTTGATGATTTCACTAAAGTGTTTAATTTTCTGGAGTCGTTCGTGCTCGATGTCGTCGAAGTGCTCCAACTGCCACGTGACATGGAAGGGGATGTGGATGGCCCAGGCGCCGATGGTGAGGGCAGGGGCGATGTCGCTTTTCAGGGAGTTACCTACCATCAGCAGCTCGTTGGGCAGGATGCCCAAGTGCTCGCACAGCTGCTGGAACTCCACCTCGGTCTTGTCGGAGGTGATCTCCACATGACTGAAGTATTTGCCCAGTCCACTGCGTCGGAGTTTGTTCTCCTGATCCTGCAGCTCTCCTTTGGTGAACACCACGAGGCGATAGGGATAGGCCTGTAGGCGTTGCAGCGTTTCCTCAACTTCTGGCAGAGGGGTGGCGGGCAGATGAAGCAGTGACTTGCTGTGGCTGAGCAGATCAGATAGCGTGTCGGCAGAGAGATGGTCGCCACCTACACGAAGGGCTGTCTCGATGATGGAGATGGTAAAGGCCTTGCAGCCATAGCCGAGATCGGCCATATTGCCTGATTCCGTCTGGTAGAGTTCCTTGGCTGGGTCGTCACAATAGGGTGCTATAAGTCGGTAGAGGTGTTCCTCTACGGCTTCGAAGTGCGACTGGCAGTCCCAGAGGGTGTCGTCGGCATCGAAGGCTATGACTCGGATTGGCAGTGTGGGCATATTCCTTTGATGATGTAATTAGTAGAATGGGGCTGGAAACCCTGTGGTAAGGGCAGTTGTGGTACCTCCACGCCGTCGAGACAATAGGTCTGCTGGCACACCTCACAGTAGAAGTGGGGGTGCTGGTCGTCATCGTGGTCGTGGCTGTGACTGTGGCAGAGTTCATAGCGTATGCCGTCGCTGCCGCCTTCAATGGTATGTACGAGATGGTGCTCACGGAAGAGCGTGAGGGCTCGGAAGATATTCGACTTGTCAATGGTCTGGATCCTGCGCTCCAGCTCGGCTAACGACTGGGGCAGCATCGAACTGGCCAAGGCCTCCGCCACCACGATGCGGTTGGCAGTGGGTTTGATGTCGTGCTCCTCGAGCAACTGGATGCAGGTCGTCTTATCCATTTGTATCTTTGCAGTCGAATTCGGCTACAAAGATACAAAATATTTTCTAATTACCAATCATACTTTGTCAATTATCCACTAACACGTGTCGCATTCGTGGTCGTGACAATGGCCGCCAGGGGTCTCGAACTCCAAGGTAGAGTGACTGATATTGGCCTCCGTCAGATGGTGTTTGATATGCTCCTTCACCTCCTCCAGTTCGTTCAGGTCCTCAATCACGATGTGGGCTGTCAGGGCGTTGTCGGTGGTGCTGATGGCCCAGATGTGGATATGATGCACCTCCTTCACATGGGGATGGCTCTTGAGCACCCCTTCCACCTTCTCCCAATCCACGCCCTCAGGGATACCGTCCACCAGCAGGCGCAGACTACCCGTGAGCAATTCCCAAGTGGAGATGAGGATGACGATGGCAATGATGATACTCACGATGGGGTCGATGACATACCAGCCGGTGAAAGAGATAATGATACCTGAGATGACCACACCTACAGATACCAACGTATCGGCCACCATGTGGAGGAAAGCGCCCCGCACGTTCATGTCGTTCTTCTGCCCCTTCATTAGCAGTACGACTGTCAGGCCATTGATGAAGATACCCACACCAGCCGTCCACGATACGACTGCTCCGTTGATCTCAGCCGGCTCATAGAACTTGTGATAGCTCTCGATGAGGATGCCGCCGATAGCCACGAGCAGGAGGATGGCGTTGACGAGTGAGATGAGTACGGTGGATTTCTTATAACCATAGGTATATTGTTTGTTGGCATGTACCTTCGCCAGTTGGAAAGCGATGAGTACCAGCAGCAGACTGAAGACGTCGCTCAGGTTGTGACCTGCGTCAGAAAGCAATGAGAGGGAGTTCTGCCAGAATCCCACCAAAGCCTCAATAATCACATAGAGCAGATTGAGTACTATAGAGAAAACAAAAATGCCATTGAGCGACGTCAGTTTGCTTGCGTGCCCATGATGATGCCCATGGTGGTCGTGATGATGTTCATGTGAATGTGCCATAATGTCTATACTTTAACTTTTTTCTGCTGCAAAGGTACGATAAAGCCGATGCAACTGGGTTGCAAAAGCATTTTTTTGACCAAATATGTGTGATAAACCGATTATTTTGCTTATTTTTGCAACGAGAATATAATTAAAAACCTCATTAGACATGAATAAGATTATAAAATTACTATTGAAGGTCATCATTGGTATCGTGGTACTGGTTGTGTTGCTGTTGATAACAGCCACCGTATTGCTGAATACCCAGTCGGTGCAGGACGATCTGGCGAAGTATGCCACCGAGCAACTGGAATTAAAGTTAGGTACGCGTGTGAAAATCGATAAAGCCAGTGTGAACTTGTTTACCCAGAAGGTTAATCTGGAAGGTCTGGAGGTTGAAGACCAAGAGCATCGAAAGATGCTGGAACTGGGTCGTCTGTTGGTGGATGTCAACTTAACAAAACTGATTACCAAGGAAGTGGTCATTGAGGAGGTGCTGCTTGAGGGTGTGAAAGCCAAGATCTACAAGCCTCAGGATGGTCCTGCCAACTATCAGTTCATGATCGACGCCTTTAAGAAGGATCCCAAACAGAAGAAAGTAAAAAAAGAGAAGAAGGATTCCACGCAGAAGTCGGATATGACGCTTGACATCAATGTGGTGGCCATTAAGGACATTGCGTTGACTTATAATGATACGAATCAGGTGAGCCTTGAAAGTGCGAAGTATGAAAACGGCTGGTTTGGTAAACACAGTGGCGCCCTGAAGAACCTGAAGGGACAGTGGGGATTAAAAAAGAAGAAGGGACCTGTGACGGCCAAGTTTGCCATCGGCTCCATCGATTATAAGGGTGAGAAGACCATCCATCACTTTAACATTGGTCAAGTCCACTTTGCCACTGATAACCACAAGCCCCGTAAGAATCACGACCGTCCCAAGCGTGGTTTCTTCGATGTGGATCATCTTGATGTCAATGCGCAGATGGATCTGACGTTGGATTTCTATTCAAAAGACTCCTTGCATGCCGTCATGAACAAGATGGAGGCAACGGATTCTGTAACGGGCTTCAACCTGAAGAATATTCATTTCGGCGTAGGTATCTTGAAAGACAGGCTACATCTGGATCATATCATGATACAACAGGAAACGACGACATTGAAGTTTGACAGTGCCAATGTGGTGTTGCCCAGCAAGAAGCAGGGGCGCAAATTCTCCTTCGAGACCTCACGCATCAAGGGAACCACCCAGTTGCGCGACATCTCACGCCCCTTTGCGCCAGTGCTGAAGAACTTTACCATGCCACTTGAACTCGATGTGCTCTTCAGTGGTACCGACACGACCCTCTTCTTTAGAGACATTCATGTCTATACACCTGACAAGCAATTGCAAATTGCTGCCGAGGGTCGTATTCTGCATCTCAAGGAGAAAGAGAAACTGGATGTAGGTTTCCATGTGAAGGAGATGAAAGCCCAACGAGGCGTCCCCATCAAGGTCATCAATCAATTCTCGGTAAAGAAACTGATGATGAACCAGCTCGATGCGCTTGGTACCATCTATTTCACGGGTGATGTATCAGTCCTTTGGAAAAAAGAGATCTTTGACGGTCAGTTGAGGACGGATGTCGGTAATTTGGCTTTCAATTTCGCCCTTGACGAGAAAACCAAGTATGTGACTGGCTCTGTTCATTCAAGAAAGATCAAGTTAGGTAAGGTCCTGAATATGGATAAGCTCGACGACGTAGGTGCACAGGCTACCTTTATCGTTGATATCCACAAAGCCCGCACTGCTATGATCCGTAAGAAGAACGGTGGTGGCAAACTCCCTATCGGTGAGGTAAAGGCAACCGTCTTTGAGGCTGGATACGGTGGTTTCAGACTGAAGAACATGCAGGTGGAATTTGCCAGTAATGGTTCACAGGCTGAGGGTACTGTTAGCCATTCAAAGAGTATGATGGACTGGGATTGCACCTTCATAGTCAATGATGTTGATAAAAAGAACAATGTCAAGGTTAAGCCGAAGGTGAAGCTGAAGCTGGGCAACCTCTTCAAGACCAAGAAAGAAAAAGAGGAAGACAAGAAGAAGGCCGAAGCCGAAAAGTCCAAGAAGACCAACCTCTTCCGCCAGTTGTTCAAGAAAAAGTAGGA
>ONNY01000194.1 GCA_900319305.1 uncultured Prevotella sp. | reverse complement strand
TCAGGGACCGTAGAATATTAAAAAAGATCCAAACTGCATGGTGGTTTGGATTTTTTTATGTACCTTTGCCCTCGAAATCAATAATCATACTTAAACCACTTAAAACAATGAAACAACGTAGATTAGTATTAGCGCTTTTGAGTTTGCTGACGCTTTCGGCTTTTGGAGACGATGGTGTGCCGGAACTGGTGTTCCTCCCCGACGTTAACAACGATAAGCCCCTCGACCTCTCTGATGGCAAGGACCAGCATATCATGTACTTCCCTTTGTGGAACCGTGAAGACCATGTGCAGGAGTATGATGGCGAGTGGAGTTATGACATCTCCCTGGGATACAACATGCCGCTGCAGCAGTTGTTCCAGCCGTTGCCTGGCAAGCCGAGTGACCCCAATGAGGTGAGTCGTGTAATCCTCTACGACCTGAACCAGGACGGTTTTTCCGATGCGCTCATCTGTCTGGGAACCTACGGCGACGACCCAACGATGTATTTCGACGCCTACCTGTGGGATGAAGACAGGTTCGGCGGCAGTTTCGAGTATGTGGAGGATTTCCGATTGATTCCGAACCCGAGGATTGACGAGGAACACGGCATGATCTTAGGCCGCCATGGTCAAGACGCTGAGATCTGGCGGTTCGACGGCATGAGTAAGATTGAGAAGGTTTCCGTAAAGCAAGGTTACTATTAAGATGAAACAGATTGCACTGACTCTGATTCTGGCTCTGGGCTGTCTCGCTGAGACGGCGAAGGCTCAGGACGCAAAGGCGGCGATCCGCCAACACTATGCGGCTGCAAAGGCGTATGTGGAGCAACAGCAGCAGGTGGAGGCTGGCGGCGACATCTACCCCGTGACGCAGTGTTTCTCCGTCCAGGTGAAGCAGAACCTGCCCGGTACGGGCTATCATCAGGAGGACGTGAAGCTATATTACCGTGAGGAACAGGATTCTGCCGAGCAGATCTATCCCGACCTCTTGCTGGATTTCGCCACGAAGCGCTATAATTTCGCCGCACGGACGTATTACGAGGAATATCTCTACGACCAGCAGGGGCGCATCGAGTTTATCTACGCCGCCCTACCCGACCTCGACGATGGTAAGGATTATGAGCTGCGCTTTTATTTCAACAAAGGCGAGTTGATAGAGACGATCGTGAAATGCCGACCTATGGGTGGCAGCGAGTTTGAGACCGTCTATCAGGGCAAGACGGTACCAAAGGCATACAGCGACAACTACGAGAGCCGACTGGGTGCTGCAAAAGGCATCATGGATCTGTTTAAGACCATCAACGCCAACAGGGAACTATGATGCCTGTTTGTTGACGGGCAAGGTCAGGACAAAGCGGGAGCCTCCGATGTAGGCGGTGTCGAGCATGATGTCACCACCGATACGACGCGCCAACGAACGGGCGACAGTGAGACCGATGCCTGTACCCTCATAGAACTCATCCAACTGTACAAACTCATCGAAGATACGTTCCGCCTCCTTGTGCGGGATGCCGATACCCGTGTCTTCCACCGAGAAGAACATACGATCGGAGGATACCGAGATACGCAGGACGACCTTCTGCTGATGATCCGTGAGTTTCTCGTGCTGGCGGGATTCGGCAGGGGCCGTGAACTTACGCGCATTGTCGAGTACCTGCGACAAAGCACGGGCAGATGCCCGGAGATTGGTATGGATCGTTACCTGCGAGACATCTGGAGACATGATTATGCTGAACGTGAGATGGCCTGCTTCGTCAATACCTGAAGCACTGACGGCCTCTGAGGCGATCTGCTGAGCCGTCACCTCGTCGTTGCATTCGATGTCGGAGTGGTTCTTAGCCTCTGAGAGTTCGAGCATCTTATTGACCAGATTGGTGATACGGTCGGTATTCTCCGTGATCTGTTCCTTGATGTTGTCGAGCGTGGCTTTGTCATACTTCATATCTGGCATCGTGAGCAGCTGTGTGAAGCCTGAGAGGATGTTGAGCGGCGTGCGGATCTCATGGGAGATCTGCTGGATGAAGTCACTCTTCATGCGTGATGACTCCTCTGCACGGACATTGGCGCGCTCGAGGTCATAATAGGCTTTCTCCAGACGCACCGCTGCACGGTGACGGAAGAAGATGAAGAGTCCGAACACCAGAATGACAAGCACCAGGGTGATATAGACTGTCAGAAGGCGCAGATCGGAAAGGCTGGAGCGCTGTTCCATCAGCTCGTTCTCCTTCTGCTGGGTCTCGTAGATGGTGGCCAGCTCAGCCGCATCATCATGTTTCTGCCAAACGATGGCAGAGTCGAGCGCCTGACAGATCCAGGTACCCACGGCATTTCGGCAACAGATAGGTATGGATCGTCTCCTGCGTCATACGGAAGTCGTAGGTGCCCAACTGCGCTGCCAGCACCTCGAGATTATCGGCTGCCTCGTTCCAACGATGAGCCGCCATCAGGTAATTGGAAGCCTCAACCTTTCCATCGCCCGTCTTGGCATATTGGGTCTGCAAGGCCAGATTGTAGGCTTTTGCCGCCTCTGCCTTCTTACCTAAGCCCTCTAAAGCGGAGGCACGGTACAGACAGATTCGAGCCCACTGCTTGTCAATATAAGACTCACGCACGCCAGGCAACTCGCGACACTGTTGCAGCATACTGTCCAGACGGTCGATCCATTCCAGGGCCTCTTGGTAATGTTCTGTCTGTATATAGGCATCGACAATGGTGACCAGTCCGACGATGGAACTGGTGTAACTGTTGATGGAGTGGACGGTCTTCGTGATCTGCTGATAGGCCTGCCAGACTTGTACGAAGTTGTTGGCAGCCCCTTCGGGTTGGTCTAACTTCAACTCACAACTGCCAATGAAGGTCAGCAGGTTGAAGTAGTCGTTGTTCATGGTATAGCCCTCCTCTTTCAGCAGACGGATGGCAGGCAATGCCACCTGGATGGCTTCACCGTATTCTGCCTTCAGATAGAGCAGACCCGTGAGACGATTGGCCGACTGGGCATAATAGATCAGATCCTCATCCGTTTCAATCGTCTGTGAGACTGCACGCTTCCATTCTATCTCTGCCATACGGATCTTGCGCAGACGTGAATAGGCATAGCCACGCCAATAACAGGCTTCGATGTTGGAGAGCGTGCCTTCCTGCTGGTGCAGATCTGCCAGACTCAAGATAGAATCATAGTTGCGTGCCTGATAGACAATGTTTATCAGACTGTCAACAGCCACATGATGTTGTGCGACATGGTGTTCCCTGCAGGACGAGAACAGCATCGCTGTCAGTGCCACAAGCAGGATTTTCGATTTATTAAGTTTCATCATTGATTAATTATTTGGCTGCAAAATTAAGAAAAAAATTCAAATTAGTCAAATAATCGACTAGAATTTGACGAAAAAAGGCTTTTAATTTACGATATGTCAAAAAGAAAACTTACCTTTGCCGCAAAAACCAGAGAGATTATGATGGAAGATAAGTTTTATTGGTATGGCATAGCGGCAGCAGTCTATATTGTGACCTGCTGGGTTTTCTCCGTTGTCAGGGCAGTCCATAACTGTGGAACCCCGAAAGAGCGCAGAGACTACATCTGGCCTGACCGCAAGATGCAGGTGGCCGTTTACCTGACTGCTACCGTGCTACTGCCCTACGTCCTGAACCCCAAGGATGAGGCGGCATGGATTCTTTTCAAGTCGTACTTCCCCGGCGCCTATTATTTTTATTGCGGTGCCCTGATTTTCTGCTTCTTCGGCACGGTGAAGCAGTGGAAGATGTGGAAGACCACCAACCTGATTGCGGCCGCTGTCACCTGCTTAGCCATGTTACCACTCGTGCTTCATGCCTGGTGGCCGTCAGGACTGCTGACGCCTAACGGCGTGAAGGTGTGTAATGTGATTGTGCTGGTGACCAGCTGTCTGGCGATGATCTACGCTGGTGTGGCCATGTGGCAGGTCAGACAATGGATGAAGGTATCCCGCGACGTGAACTACTCCAATCCTGAAGACTTCCCGACAGAGTATGCCCACCGCATGTGGATGGCTCCGATCATCCTCACGCCGTTCCTGTGGCCTGGCTACATCACCGACTCACAGACGGTGATGGCGCTGCTGCTCAACGTGATGCCTGTCTGGCGAAGGGCTGCCATCCTCAATGGTATTGAAGATATCGAGATGGAGAACGAGATGGATGCCCCAGCAGAACTGGCGGAGGAGCGAACCAACAGGATTGCTGCTGAAATTGAGCAGTTTCTCAACACGGAAGCCGCTTATCTGGATCCCCACCTGAAACTGGAGCAGGTGGTGGAGCGCTGCAGCTTCAGCCGCAAGTACGTCATCAAGGTGTTCATAGACCGTTTCGGCGGGTTTGCAGACTATGTGAACGGCTTGCGTATCGCCTATTTCGAACGTTACAGGGCGCAGCATCCGAATTCCACGGAAGAGGCTGCCGCAGAAGCCAGCGGATTCACCTCGCTGAAGGCCTACGCGAAAGCCAAGGAAAGACTAAGATAATTTGGATTTAAGATTTTAGTATTAAGAGTTAAGAGAAATCCCCGCCGATGTGGCGGGGATTCATTTTTTCTACTTCGTATAACCCTGTGCGGGGTTCTCATACATGGAGATGGGGATCCTGAACTTCTGCATCTCGTCGAGGTTGTGGACGGGGTGCTCCATATCCTGCGGGATCGGACGCTTCGAGAAGGTCTGGAAATAGAGCAGACAGGCATCGCGCCACCACTCTGAGTCACGGGCCTGGATGCGGAGACGGCGCTGCACATCACAGAAGCGTTGGCAATCCACATAGGGTTTCATGGCATCCCATACCACGAGGAACTGACGGGCCTGATGCACACCCTCATCGTACTTGTGGCACAGTTCATCCCAGAAGGTGCGACCACTCTTCATCTTGTAGTCCCAGGGCACATGATGGAACCAGGCAATCACGTTTTCCGGACAGGTGTTGATGTCGTTGAGGACATTGCAGAGCGAATCAGGATACTGGTTGACGTTGGCACTGCCATTCACGGTACGGTCGAAACCGAGTCCGATGCTATCGGCCTTGTGGTAGTATGGCGGTGTCCAGTCTGGGCGCAGACCCTTCGGTGCATACCAAGGCTCGGGTCCATAGTGATGACCTCCGGCAAAGATATGATGGATACCCAGCGGCATCATGTAGTTGACACAGGCCTCACGACTGTCGAGCATCACCTGCT
>ONNY01000140.1 GCA_900319305.1 uncultured Prevotella sp. | reverse complement strand
ACGCCAGTTTGACGCCACCTTCATGAAGACCATGCGCATGATGTGGACCCAGTTTGCCAGGACTGGCAACCCGTCGCTCAGCGCCGACATCTCACCCGACGGCAAGGCGAAGGAATGGCCTCTCTACGACTTGGAGAACAAGCAGGTGATGGTACTCGACGAGTTCGACATCCATCCCGCCAAGGAGTCCGACGTGAAGATCGTGGATTGGGACAAGACCTACTTCCTCACCAAGTATTATATGCTTTGACAGGATAGAGAAGATATGGCTAAGAAAATCAGGGACAAGGAAAGAGACAGTATAGACTTCGGAAAGACGAGGATAGAGCCGCTATTTCATGGTATTTTCTATCCTACGCTGTTGTCGATGGTGTTTGCGTCGCTCTTTACGGTTGCAGACGGTATTTTCGTTGGACAAGGTGTGGGAAGCAATGCGCTGGCGGCTATCAATATTGTCTCTCCGTTGTTCTTGATTACGACGGGTATTGCGCTGATGTTCGGTGTGGGCGTGTCGGTTGTGGCAAGTATCCATTTGTCACAAAACAACAACAAAGCCGCTAACATCAATATCACACAAGCCTTCGATGTGGCTACGCTGCTGATGGTCATTATTGCGATTGCTGTTTTTCTCTTCCGCATACCTTTCTTGCGACTTTTGGGAAGCAATGATGCACTATTACCATTATGTCAGGCTTATCTTCTCACCATTCTTCCTGGCTGTATTTGCATTGTCATCCAGATGATTGGCACCTTCGTCATCAGACTTGACGGATCTCCTAAGTTTGCAGCCTCATTAGAGATTTTTCCTGGCTTACTGAACATCTTCTTGGATTGGCTATTTGTGTTTCCGATGCAGATGGGTATTGCGGGTAGCGGTATCGCATCCTCGATTAGCTGTGCCGCTGCCGCAGGAATGGTTGTCTGGTATATGTTCTTCCGGGCAAAGACTGTCAAGATTTTCAGACTAAAACTCAGTCGTACCAGTTTTTATCTGACAGCCCGCAATGTTGGCTATATGGCTCGTAGTGGTTTCTCCTCTATGCTGGGAGAACTGGCCATGTCCATGATGTTGCTTACCGGTAACTATGTGTTTATCCGCGAGTTGGGCGAAGATGGTGTGGCCGCTTTCTGTGTAGCCTGCTATCTTTACCCTATCGTATTTATGGTCAATAATGCGGTTGCACAGTCAGCCCAGCCTATCATCAGTTTCAATTATGGTGCAGGCAATCGCTACCGTGTGCGAAAAGCCTTCAGGGTTAGTTTCGCTACCGCTACCATCTGTGGCGTATTGGCAACAATGTTTCTTACCTTGGCTACCAAACCGCTTGTCGGCCTTTTCTTGCAAGCAGGCACTAATGCCTATGAGATTGCTATAAGTGGACTTCCTATGTTTGCTTATTCTGCCATATTCTTTGCTATGAATGTGGCCATCATCGGCTATTATCAAGCCACTGAGCAGAACCTTCGGGCTACGTTGTGTATGCTGTTTCGAGGTCTGATATTCCTTGTACCGGCATTTATTCTGATGCCAATGTTCATTTTCCCACAAGGCATGTGGCTCGCCGTTCCTGTTACAGAATGCATGACGCTGGGTGTGATTCTTTTGACCGATAAGGGCATTATTAGTCGTTAATTGTAGAAGTCTTATTAATACTAAAAATTTAACAAATATGAAAGCAGATCAGATTATTAAGAACGCGAAGATTTTTACTGCTAACAAGGACAGTCTTCAGGCTACCGCCCTGGTAGTGAAAGACGGTAAGTTTATCTATGTAGGCGACGAAGCCGGACTTTCAGCGTATGAGGGCGAAGTCACCGACCTTGGTGGCAAGTTTATCATGCCTGGCATCATCGATAGTCATGTGCATGTGACCACCAGCATCGGATTCGCCTATATGGATCCGGGTGAGTACATCGTGTGCTCCAGCAAAAAGGAGGCACTCGACTTTATGGCGCAAAGCATCAAGAACAATCCGGGTTTGAAACGTCACAGATTTATTCTGGAGCGTAAATACCTCAATGGGGATGACATCGTCAAGGAAGATCTCGATGCCATCTGTCCGGATGCAGAACTCCTGATTCTGGAAGGCGAAGGCCACAGTGTCTGGGTGAACTCCAAGATACTCGATAGGCACGGCATTACCGACGAGACACCCGATCGCGTGCCCGAACTCAGTTATTATGTGCGTAAAGACGGTCATGTGACAGGAAATGCCTTCGAGTCGTCGGGTTGGCACATGCTCTTCGATGATTTGAATGTGACAGATGAGCAGATTGATTCAGAACTTTTGCGTTGGATAGATTATTCTGTAAAGGCAGGTGTGACCGTTGTCTTCGACGCAGGTTTTCCTGAGGGCGAGGCGATTCACGAACGTATCTATGAACGTTTGTACGAACTCGACAAACAGGGCAAACTGCCAGTATATATCGACGGAAGTATTGCGCTTACCAACCCCCAGAAGATGAAGGAAGTGGTGGATGAGGTAAAGCGCTTCCGCCAGAAGTTCGACAGTGAGCACCTGAATGTGCATACCTTTAAGGTATTCATGGATGGTACCTTGAGAATCGAGACGGCTGCTCAGGTTACTCCTTATATAGATACCAATAAGAGAGGTGGCACCACTTTCAGTAAGGGACTTCCATGCACATACCGTTGGCGAGCGCTCGTCCCGCACTGTACTCGATGGCGTGGAACTGGCCAGGAAGGAACTTGGCGACAAATTCCGTGTAAGAGCAACCTGTGCGCATCTGGAAATCCAAGATGACGCTGATATGGATCGCTTTGCTAAGTTGGGTGTTACAGCCAATTACACACCTTGGTGGCATGCTGGCTGTACGGGCGGCAATCCATTTGAGGTATGGGCCAGTCTACTGGGTGAGGAGCGGGCCAATAAGATGTACCGTAGCAAGACGATGTGGAACACTGGTGCCAATGTGACTTTCTCAAGCGATAACATCATCTATGGTGATTTTGCAACCTGGAGTCCCTATCTTGGTATGGAAGTCGGCATGACGCGATATATCAATGAAAAGGTGAATGCCCCTGAAAGGACCAGAGTTGTTGCAGAATACCCATCTCCTAAAGAGAAAATGAACATTGAGGAAATGATGCTGGGATATACCATCAACGGTGCCAAGCAACTCGGTATCGAGGCCTCAAAGGGTTCTATTGAGGTCGGAAAGGACGCAGACTTCCTCGTATTCGACAACGACCTACTCACCGCAGCGCATGAAAGCTTCAGCCACAACATGCCGAGTGAAGTGTATATTGGCGGAAAGAAAATGAAATAACTAAAAGGAATGAAAATATGAAAACGAAAAGTGCAAATCTCCTTGCAAAAGGATATGAACTGATTGATGGCATCACAGTGCCAGTTGGAACATCAAATGTAGATTTGGCCGTAGAGGGAAAAGAACCTCAAAACGCTGAAAAACTGACCATTGTTGTAGGAAATGAGCAGATAAGCATGTATGTTTTCCGTCCAGCAAATTACAAAAAGGGTGAGACGACACCACTTGTCTATTTCATTCACGGTGGTGGCTATCACTTTGGCAATGTGAGCATGGATGAGCCCAAAATACAGGGCATAGCAGACGGGAGCGGTGCTACGGTGATTGCTCCTGACTATACACTTTCCCTGGATCCTTCTTACAAATATCCCATGGAACTGGAGCAAGTATATGCAGGACTCCTTTATGCTTATGAGCATGCGGATGAACTGAATGTGGATCCTGATAATATTGTCATTGAGGGAGAAAGTGCTGGCGGTGGACTGACCGCACGTCTGGCTCTTTATAACAAGGACAAAGGAAAGGTTCCCCTGAAGGGCCAGGTGCTGATCTATCCCATGCTTGACTACCGTACCGGTGGCGAAAAGGATATTTACAAGAATGAATATGCTGGGCATTGTGTCTGGACCAAGGAGAACAACGTCTTTGGATGGGGAAAACTGATTGAAGGTCAGGCCAAGGCACTTACCGATGAGGAAATGATCTATTTTTCACCGGCAATGGCAACCGTTGAGCAACTGAAAGGACTGCCTGAGACTTTCATGATTGTCGGCAGCCTTGATCTTTTCTGTGATGAAGACATGAGCTATGCTCAGAAACTGATGGAAGCCGGTATTTTCACAGAGCTCTATGTAGAACCCGGAGTTCCTCACGCTTATGAGTACTTGGAGTGGACGCCTCAGGCACACAGGTTTTTTGAACTGAGAAATCATGCGACGGCACGGATGCTTGGAGCTGAAAAAAATGTAGAAGAGTCTGCAGAAGCAAAAGCTTTCAGGGAGTTATTATTAAAGTATAACATGGAGCAGTAAACGTGGAAGTGCATAGTTGTCCGGAATTGATGGGGCTGATTCAGGAGGTGGGGTTCCTGCCGCTTCTGGATAGCGGTATTTAAAGACTTATCAATCATGTACAATCAGATTCGGGAAGATACTTTATTCCTCATGTTTTATGCATCAGTGGCCATGCTGGCTTTGATTGCATGCTGCTATCTGCTGTTCCGCCGGGCCAATGCCATTGCCCCTGATGTCACACCGCCAGTACGCCTGCGCCGCTGGACTGCAATCTTCTTTGCAGCTATTGCTTTATGCCACTTGTGGTATCTGCCGATGTATTTTCTCACCTCTCCCGATGAGGTGATGTTGGGCAGTCTGATTGCCGGATGGCTCGACTGTATGACGGTTATTCCCTTGATGATCATTATATTGCTCACGATGCTGCAAGACCGTAGGCGCCCGCTGTGGCCTTCTGCAGATCCCAGATTCTTCGGTCCGGCAAGTTACCATGAAGACGATTACCCATTCTTCTACAACAACATCAAGGAGAACGTGGCTAAGCGCGTCGCAGCTTATCTTGAAAATGATAACTAAATAGAAGACAAAACTATGGATGCTATTGAAATCAGAGAGAAACTGAAAGAGATGTACGGCGGCGAGAACAAGCCGATTACCGACGGTAACTATGACCAGTCGCTGGCCGTGAAGTGTATCAACGGAACATTCGTCGGCAGAAAGACGGAGAATATCACAGTGTTCAGGGGTATCCCGTATGTCGGCAAGCAACCCGTCGGGGAACTACGTTGGAAGGCACCAGTGGATATTGTTCCTGATGACGGCGTCTATGAGGCCTATTACAATGCGAAGAGCGGCTACGGCAATCCGTCGTTTGAAGTAGGTTCACTTTATTACCTGAGTGAAGACAGTCTGTACCTTAATGTATTTAAGGCCGATGACGTAACAACGGATAAGAAACCCGTTATAGTATGGATTCACGGCGGTGCTTTTGAGTCAGGCGGTACCATCGACCCGATGTTTGACTGCATCAATTTCGTGAAGGAGAATCCCGATGTCGTAGTCGTTACCATTGCTTACCGACTTGGCGTCATGGGCTTCCTGCACCTCTCTCATCTACCCGACGGCAAGGATTACACTGACTCACAAAACTTGGGACTCTTGGATCAATTGAAGGCGCTGAAGTGGGTTCACGAGAATATTGCGGCCTTCGGCGGCGACCCCGACAACGTGACTATCTTCGGTGAATCCGCAGGTGCCGCCAGCTGTACCCTGCAGCCACTGCTTCCGGGTTCCCATCAGTATTTCAAGCGGCTGATTGCTGAGAGTGGTTCTGTGAACCAGACCAGATCCCCGGAAGAAGCCATCGAGTGTACCAACAAACTGATGGAAGTGCTCGGCTGCAAGACCGTTGCTGACCTGTTGAAGGTGAGCGGCGACAAGCTCTTGGAAGCTTCTGCCATAAACTTTGTGCACCAGATGCCCGAAAGAGACGGAAAGTATCTGCCTACAGATACTTTTGCAGCTTATGCTAACGGCGCAGCAAAGGATTTACAGATTCTGGTGGGTTGCAACAAGGACGAGATGAACTTCTTCGTGTCCAGCTTCGGCAAGGAAGGCTGGGATAATTGGATCGCAGGACGCAAGCAAGAGAAGTATGACAAGTTGCCAACTGACGAGAAAGCACTGGTCGATAGTTACATGAAAGACGTGAAGGGTGATTACTTCCAGCCAGACAGTAGCCTTTTGAGCCAGAGTTGGTTTAATGTGCCCACCATCAAGTTGTCTGAGTGCCAGACGATGGGCGGTGGCAAGGCATACACCTACTACTTCACACCCGAGTCGCCAGATCCCATCATGAAATGCGGACATGCCATCGAACTTTCGGTCGTATTCAATCATCCGGAGTTTACCGCAGACACGGGACGATCTTTCGATGAGACCTTCTGCAAGACCATGCGCAAGATGTGGGTGCAGTTCGCCAAGACCGGCAATCCGTCGCTCACTGCAGACCTCTCTCCCGACGGCAAGGCTAAGGAGTGGCCCCTCTACGATATTGAGAACAAGAAGGTGATGGTGCTCGACGAGTTCGACATCCATCCTGCCAAGGAATCTGAAGTGAAGATCGTGGATTGGGAGAGAACTTATTTCCTCACCAAGTATTATATGCTTTGACGGGTTTTCATACCGTCCGAATGTCATCTGTTGGCTTTCGGACGGTATTTTTTTTCTTAAAATTTTGTGTGGATGCAATATTTTTGTTATCTTTGCAACGCGAAGGCTTATTATTCAATAACTAAAAAATATAAAGATGAAACAAACTATTATTCTCGGCAACATCATCACGATGGATGAGTCGCAGGTATTTAAGGCGTGAACGTGTCTTTTAAGTCAAATATTCAATACAAATAATAATTATGGTACAAGATTTATACGTTTTGATGATTACAGCTGCTGTAGTCAGTATCGTGTTTAAATTCTTAAAGCAGCCAGTGGTGCTGGGTTATATCGTTGCAGGTGTACTGGTTGGTCCTCATCTGTTTGGCAAGAGCCTTGTGAATGCGGACAATGTGAAGGCA
>ONNY01000177.1 GCA_900319305.1 uncultured Prevotella sp. | reverse complement strand
CGCATCCAGTTCACGATCCGTTATCTGTTCAACTAAGCGGATATACAACAAAAAGAAATCCTCGCCGACTGGCGGGGATTTTTTTTGCACCAACACAACTCATAAAAGAAGAATCCCCGCCAACTGGCGAGGATTCTCTTCGTAGGGACACCCGGGCTCGAACCGGGGACCTCTGCAATGTGACTGCAGCGCTCTAAACCAACTGGGCTATGCCCCTAACTTTTGTTAAGCGGATGCAAAGGTACACAATTTTATTGAAAACAACAAGGAAATTCAAAAAAAAGTTGTACCTTTGCACCATAAATTCGAATTTATAAATAAATTATGGCACAAGAAGATGTATTTAAGAAAATCGTAAGCCATTGCAAAGAGTACGGCTTTGTGTTCCCCAGCAGTGAGATTTACGATGGATTAGGAGCCGTTTACGACTATGGTCAGAACGGCGTGGAGTTGAAGAATAATATTAAGCAGTATTGGTGGAAGGCTATGACGATGTTGCACGAGAACATCGTGGGCATCGACAGCGCCATCTTTATGCACCCGACGATATGGAAGGCTTCTGGACATGTGGATGCTTTCAACGATCCCCTGATCGACAACCGCGACTCGAAGAAGCGTTATCGTGCTGACGTGCTGATCGAGGATCAGATAGCGAAGTACGATGAGAAGATCCAGAAGGAGGTCGAGAAGGCCCGCAAGCGCTTCGGCGACAGCTTCGATGAGGCTAAGTATCTGGAGACCAGTGAGCGTGTGAAGGAAACCAAGGAGAAGCGTGATAATCTGCATGCCCGCTATGCGGCTGCCATGCAGGGTCCGGATCTCGACGAGCTGAAGCAGATCATTCTCGACGAGGAGATCGTATGTCCTATCAGTGGTACCCGCAACTGGACCGATGTGCGTCAGTTTAACCTGATGTTCTCCACCGAGATGGGTGCCAGTGCCGATGCTTCGATGAAGATCTACCTGCGTCCTGAGACTGCTCAGGGTATTTTCGTGAACTACCTGAACGTGCAGAAGACCGGTCGTATGAAGATTCCTTTTGGTATCGCCCAGATCGGTAAGGCTTTCCGTAACGAGATCGTGGCCCGTCAGTTTATCTTCCGTATGCGTGAGTTCGAGCAGATGGAGATGCAGTTCTTCGTACAGCCTGGCACGGAGCTGGAGTGGTTCCCGAAATGGAAGGAGACCCGTATGAAGTGGCACCAGGCTCTCGGCTTCGGTGCAGAGAACTACCGTTTCCACGGGTGGAGGGTATCCACTCTCGTACGAACTTCGACCTCTCTCAGCATGAGAAGTACTCTGGCAAGAGCATCAAATACTTCGATCCTCAGACCAACGAGAGTTACACCCCATATGTCATCGAGACCTCTATCGGTGTGGATCGTATGTTCCTCTCTATCATGTGTCACGCCTTCGTCGAGGAGAAACTCGAGAACGGTGAGACCCGTGTGGTCCTGAAGTTGCCTGCAGCCCTGGCACCTGTGAAGTGTGCTGTGATGCCGCTGGTGAAAAAGGACGGTCTGCCCGAGAAGGCTCGTGAGATCATCGACCAGCTGAAGTTCCACTTCAACTGCCAGTATGATGAGAAGGACAGTATCGGTAAGCGCTATCGCCGTCAGGATGCCATTGGTACGCCGTACTGCGTCACCGTGGATCACGACACGTTGACTGACGGTAAGGTCACCCTCCGTTTCCGCGATACGATGGAGCAGGAGCGTGTGAACATCAGCGACCTGAATGCCATCATCGAGGATAAGGTGAGCATTGCCAGCCTGCTGAAGAAACTATAATAACCCCTCGACAAGCTCAGGGACCGTTAATAATATAATAGAATAAGATGATAAAGTCTATCGAGCAAGTGGCAACGTCGCTGGTGAAATGGCTGATGCCGTTGTGCCTGCTGACCGTTGTGCCTTTGATCTCCTGTGAGGAGGACGACGATGATGACGAGGATACTTCTGCTGAGTATGAGAACTGGCAGCAGCGCAATGATGAGATGCTTGAGCTATGGGCTGTCGATCCAGAACTTCAGAAGTATAAGAACTATGCGTTGAACGAGAGTGCAACGGCAGGTAACAGCGACTGCATTTATGTGGAGGTGCTGGAGAAGGGCAAAGGTACAGAGACACCGATGCTGACTGACACTGTGCGCATTGCCTATCGTGGTAGGCTGATTCCCTCAAAGACTTATCCGGAAGGCTTTGTCTTTGACCAGTCTTATCTGAATGACTTCAGGTGGGAGAAGGCTTATCCTGCCCAAGGAGCCAGCTGGATTCCCGGTATTCAGACAGCTTTGCTGAAGATGCATGTCGGCGACCGCTGGTTGATCCACGTGCCCTATCAGCTGGCTTATGGTGGCAGTACCAGTAACGCTTCGATTCCTGCCTTCAGTAATCTGGTATTCGACGTGGCACTCTTTGACTTCTGGCATCCGGAAGATTCAAGACCGCCATTTAAGGTTAGAAATTAATAGTATAAAGGGCATTATGTGTGATAGCATAGTGCCCTTTTATAAACAAAAAGGCTTATGCAGAAGTATGCTGACTACATCAAACGGATAGAGATCGATTCTCTATGGAGTGGTAAGAAACATATCATCTGGGAGTTGAACCGTCAGGTGAATATCCTCAGTGGTAGTAATGGTCAGGGTAAGAGTACAATCCTGAACAAGGTGGTGAAGGGACTGGCTGCTGGCGGCGAGTTCCCGAGTCACATGCTCAAGGGTGTGAAACTTGAAGTGGAGCCTGAGGATGCGAAGTGGATCAGGTTCGACATGATTCGTTCACTCGACTCCAACCTGCAGAAGACGCTTTCTGAAGGTGACGGCTTCATCCGACAGGCCCTCACGGCACTTGCTGGCGTGGGAGGCGGTTCGCTGCTCGACATCCAGTTGTATAACCTGCAGCGCAAGTTCCTTGATTATCAGGTGAAGATTGGTAACCGTATCATCGAGAAACTTCAGACGGGTGATGCAGATGCTGCCCAACAACTCTCACAAAAGAAAACGCGCTTCCAGGATATTGTCGACGACCTGTTCTCAGAGACGGGCAAGCGGATCATCCGTACAGAGAATGAACTCCGTTTCACGCAGATTGGTGAGATGCTGTTGCCTTACCAGTTGTCGAGTGGTGAGAAACAACTACTTGTCATCCTGCTGACGGTGCTGGTGGAGGATAATCTGCCCTATGTACTCTTCATGGATGAACCCGAGGTGTCGCTCCATATCGAGTGGCAGAAACGACTCATTGATCTCTGTCTGGAACTGAATCCAAATGTGCAGATTATTCTGACCACCCATTCACCTGCCGTCGTCATGAACGGCTGGGTGGACTCCGTCACGGAAGTCTCTGATATCACGAGTTAAAATTAGCAACGGACAAGTCCGTTGCAAAAAGATTTATATATGGGTAATCGTCTAAAGGATAATCTGAATAGCAAGTACTTTGAAGCGGCGAACTCGCTGACTTCCAAGAAGGCTCGTCGTAGGATCGTTGCCTACGTCGAGAGCTATGATGATATCTATTTCTGGCGGACGGTCCTTAGTGAGTTCGAGAACGACAAACTCTATTTCGAGGTGATGCTCCCCTCCAAGGGGAACCTGACACGCGGCAAGAAGTCGGTGCTGATGAACTTTCTCGAAGGGGAACCGCTCGGACGTGATATGATCGCCTGTGTGGATGCCGATTACGACTACCTGATACAGCGTCGCAGTCATCAGTCGCAGAAGGTGCTCGACAGCCCTTATGTCTTCCATACCTATGTTTATGCCATCGAGAACTTCCAGTGTTATGCACCCTCGTTGCATAACGTGTGTGTGTCGGTGACGCTCAACGACCACCGTATCTTTGACTTCCGCGAGTATTTCCGTCAGTTCAGTGAGGCCCTCTTCCCCTTGTTCGTGTGGTCGATCATGCTCTATCGCAACGGCAACTATCCCAGGTTCTCCATCACTGACCTGAACCGCATCGCCGACCCGGGTGGCTTTAATGTGCAGAACCCGGAGCCCTCGATCGACAATGTCAGACGGAAGGTGCGTACCAAGATCCATGACCTGCAGCGTCAGTTCCCTGATGCCAAGGAAGAGTATCTGGCCACCAAGGAGGATATCAAGACGCTGGGTGTGACCCCGCAGACCACCTATCTGTATATTCAGGGCCATCATCTGTTCGACACGGTCGTCTCGCCCATTCTCTCCAAGGTCTGCAACCTGCTCCGTCAGGAGCGCCAGAATGAGATCTATCATGCTTCTGCCCATAAGACGCAGAAGCGAAATGAAATGTCCTGCTATGAAAAC
>ONNY01000207.1 GCA_900319305.1 uncultured Prevotella sp. | reverse complement strand
GAAATAAGGTCTTAGATTGTTCCCACGTTGGGAATGAAATATTCCCAGCCTGGGAATGAAAAGTTCCCACGTTGGGAATAAATTCAAGGAATCAGAGCACAAAATAAGCCGCACTCATTCGGGTGCGGCTTATTATTATGTGTTATACTCTATTAGTTGAGGGGAATCTTGTAACCCAGAGTGATCTCGAATACACTGTTTTTGCCAGTATCAGAGAACTTCACGACTCTGGTTGTACCGATGTTGTAACGAGCATCCAGAACGATGTTCTTATACTCATAAGAGAGACCTACAGGAATAGAGAAATCAAACTTCTTGAGTTTGGCATCGTCGCGGACGGTTCCAGTGAGTTTGAGAACATCTAAGAACTCGTCAAATGACATATCCTCATTATACTTGCCTCCTCCTGCAACAATTTCCTCAATCTTAACCTTGTCACGAACCACGAAACCTAACTGAATACCAGCCTTAACAGCAAAACCCTTAGCGATATAGTACTGAGCCAGAATAGGAATGTTGATGTAGTCGAAATTAAACTTGAATTTGTCTGTGATACCCAAAGTCTTAAAATCGTTCATATCATACTTTCCACCCTGCATAGAATAGAGGAGACCTGCGCTAAGACCAAAGTTCTTGGCTACGCCATACTCAGCCTCAATACCACCAGCGAAACCAACTCTTGAACTCATACCACCACCAGTAATTTTAGAAATGTTGATACCGGCCTTAGGCTGTATGCTAAACTGGCCAACCTCATTCTGAGCGTTTGCACTCAAAGTTGCTACCATCATAGCAGCGATCATCATAATTTTTTTCATACTCATTCGAATTTTAATTTGTTCGACATTAATGTTTGATTTAAATAACGATGCAAAGATAAGCATTTTTTTTAAATATTGCACATAAAAATCTAAAAAATTTAAAAAAATATCGATTTCGCTGATTTTTCTCATTATTTTTGCCTAAATTTGCAAAAAAGTATTCATTTTTAATCAGATTTTATTGTGAAACGATATATCTTTTTGTTGATAACCCTGTTTGTAGTGGTCTTCACTACTACAGCTCAGTCGGGAGGTATCACCCCCGATATGCTCCGTGAAATTCAAAATGTTCAGCCCTTGTCGCCTGCCGATAAGGCTATTTCCAATGCCATCGCTGCCAACAGCATCGATGCCTTGGCAAAGAACCGTGATAATGCGCGTGCGCTCGATACCTATTTTAATATAGAGACGCCACGCCAGTCTATTACCGATCAGCAGTCCTCAGGGCGTTGTTGGATGTTCAGCGGTCTGAATGTGCTGCGTTCTAATTTTGCCCAGCGCGATTCCGTGCAATTGGAACTCTCCCAAGCCTATCTCTTCTTCTGGGATCAGTTGGAGAAGGCGAACTTGATGTTGCAAGGTGTCATTGATACAGGTAAGAAACCTATCGACGATCAGCGGGTACAGTTTTTCTTCCACCATCCCATTAACGATGGCGGTACTTTCTGCGGTGTCTCCGACCTGGCAGAGAAATACGGACTGGTGCCTACAGAGGTGATGCCCGAGTCGTATTCCACAGACAACACGTCGAAGGCTGCCTCTATCATCTCCTCCAAACTGCGTGAGTACGGACTCCAGTTGCGCGACATGGTGGCGAAGGGTAAGAGTACAAAGGATATCCAGAAGGCCAAGACAGAGATGCTGGGTCAGATCTATCGGATGCTGACACTCACCATTGGTGCCCCTGTGCAGCAGTTTACCTATGCTTTCAAGGATAAGGATGGCAAGGCCAAGGGCCCTGCTAAGTCATATACACCACAGTCGTTCTACCAGGAGATTGTGGGTGGTCCGCTCAACGGCACCTTCATCATGGCGATGAACGATCCGCGTCGCCCTTATTATAAGACCTATGAGGTGGAATACGACCGTCATACCTACGATGGTCATAACTGGTGCTATGTGAACCTGCCGATGGACGACATCGAGCAGATGGCGATTGCCTCCCTGAAGGACGGACGTAAACTCTACAGTTCTTACGACGTGGGTAAGTTCCTGGATCGTAAGCGTGGCTATGCCGATCTCGAGAACTTCGACCTTCGACAGTGGATCCACCCACGCCATGACGCTCACGGCTGTGGATACCGACGAGAACGGCAAGGCCCGTAAGTGGAAGGTAGAGAACTCCTGGGGTGCCACCTGGGGTCAGCAGGGCTGCCTGATTATGACAGACCGTTGGTTCCGCGAGTTCATGTTTCGTCTGGTGGTGGATAAGAAGTATGTGCCAGAGCAGATCCTCAAGGCAGCCGAGACCAAACCTATCATGGTAATGCCTGAAGATCCTCTCTTCTTGCCCGACGAATGAAATATTAGGACATACCATGTTTCAAAAAACTTTTACACCCGCAATTCTTGCTGGTATCTGTATCTCCATCGGATGTGTGGTTAACCTCCGCGTGGGAGGTGTGGCTGGTGCCGTCCTCTTCGCTTTTGGACTCACCACAGTGGTCTATTACGGACTGAAACTCTATACTGGCACAGCAGGCTTTATTCGTCGTCAGGGCGACTGGTCGATGCTGTTGACGGTGCTTTTCGGCAATATTATAGGTTGTCTGCTCACGGCGTGGCTCATTGCCTATGCCCAGCCCGACTGTGTGGAGCCTGCTGCCAAGATCCTCGCAGGTCGTCTGGCGAAAGGGCCCTGGACTTGTTTCCTCCTGGCTATCGGCTGCGGTTTCATCATGACGACGGCTGTCGAGTTCGCCCGTAAGGGGAAGATGCTGCCTTTGGTGCTGGGTGTTCCCGTGTTCATCCTCTGTGGCTTTGCCCACTCCATTGCTGACGCCTTCTATTTCCTTGTCTCTCCTGCCGACGTGGTACTACAACCCACCGTCCTCGCTGTCTATGTCAGCGAGGTACTTGGTAATTTTGTGGGTTGTAATCTCTACCGTTGGCTGATGCTTTTCACGCCAAAGGCTGAATAATTTCCTATTTCGGCAATTCCAGAATGAATCGGCAGCCGTTCGTGTAACTGGTGTCGAGTACCAGGTCGCCTCCTAATGTCACGGCATGCCGTTTGCACAGGGGCAGACCGAGTCCGAGACCCTCTGTTGCCTCGTTCATCTTTGCGAAGGGCTTCTCGATCATGTTCATGGCGTCCATTGGTAAGCCGGGACCCGTATCCTCGACGATAAACAGTACCTGCTCCTGCGTCTCCACGATGCGCACAATGATATGTTTCCTGTCAGAGTGCTTTACGGCGTTATACAGCAGCTCTCGGATGGTACGCGTCAGATACACGCGGTTGGTGAGGATGAAGGTCGAATGACACCAGGGTTATGCAACTTCACATAACTGATGCCCTCACGTGCTAACTGGTTGCAGGAGATCTCGTTGGTTCGCTGACACTTCTTCTCATCCGAGGCACCGCTCTCAGAACTTTCATAGAGCATCAGTACCATTCGTTTCAGTACGATGGCGTTGTGTATCAATGTCTGTCTGATCTCTTTCATGTTGTCTTCCTCAAACTCATTCTGGACTTCCGGCTCGTCATGTCTGGCTTTCACGGTCTCCTGGATCACGCTGGCATAGCCCATGATGATGTTCAGCGGAGTGCGCAACTGATGGGAGATGTTTTTAACGAAGGCCTCTTTCTCCTTCGTTGCCGACTCCGCCTGACCGATGGCGTCCTGATGCCCTTTGTTTTGCAGCCTGAGTTGCTCGGTGGCATCCTCGATTTTCAGCATATTCTCGTGGAGTGCCTCCTGCAGTGTTGGGCTCGTTGGAGTAGGGGATGGTCTCGTCGTAGTTGCCTTCGGTGATCTGTTTGGTCATGTCCAGCAGGTTCATCACGGGGCTGGTGGTCTGTTTCACCACCTTATTTGTCATCCACAGGATCAGTATCAGGCCGATGATACTCATCAGGACGACAATATATCCCAGCAGGTTATAGTCTGTCAGGATCTCGTTGTCGGGTAATACCAAGGCCAGACTCCAGTCGGTGCCAGGTACGGGTTGGAAAGCCACGTGGCAGAACTGTCCGTCGATGTTGGCATGCCTCATTCCCTGTTTTCCATTGACTATCTCGTGGCCTAAGGCGATGATCTCAGTATCCTCGTTCGGGTCGGTGTCCGAGAAGATGGTCTTGCGGAAGCGTTTCGTCTCATCGGGATGGATGAAGAAGCGCCCGTCTTTGCCCATGAGTAAGAAGTACATGCCGGGATAAGGGTGCTGTTCTAATTCATTGATGACCTTCGCCAGCAGACTGAAGGAGAAGTCGACAGAGATGACACCCGCAATCTTGCCATCAGCCGTATGGAGCGGCCTACAATAGGAAGCCACTGCATCATGATAGTTGATCGTTCCCTCCGTATGTTCACTGAAGGGTTCCATCCAACAGGGTTCACCTTTCAGCGCCGTCTTATACCATAGTTTGTCATAATACGCGTATTCCGTCTCACGATAGGAGTTGATCATATTTGCGTCTCTCACGGTATAGACGGAGAAGTGAGGTCCGAACTGAGGCAGCACATCGGGCTCAGTACTCACGGATAAACTGAGGATGTTGGGATTCATCTTCAGGATGCGGTGCGAGATCGACTCAATAGAGTCGGGTGTTAGGTTCTCCTCCAGGAGCCATGCATTGGCATCTGTCGAGACCTCTATCGTATTCATGAAATGCCTCACGTCGAGAGTCGTCTTGTTGAGGATGCTCGACGTGCGCTCCGTCGCCTCCAGGCGGATAAGACGGCTAGACTGCAGGAAGAGGATACCCAGCGTGCCGATGAAGATGGGCACTGCCAACAGCGTAATGCCGAGACTGAGTCTCCTGGAAAGTTTCTGGCTGGTCTTACTCATGGCTGTCCTCCTTTTCTGATTCTATCTGTATGGTCTCGAGGATATGTCCGAGCAGGTTGAGGATCGTCGAACTCTGCTTCTTGATGGTGCTCATCTCCTGTTCCATCCATCTGGTTCGAGATATAGTGCAGGAAGGCCGTTTTCACCTTTTCGTTCTCAATGGCCTGTCCGCTGGTCTTCTGCAGGATCTGACCTTGGTTCTGCAATGAGGCTTTCAGTTGCTCGTTCTTTTTCATATGCGCCACCACCGACTGCTGCATCTTCCTGAATCGCTCCTGCAGTTCTCCGATCTCGTCGTCGCGGTCGGTACGGGGCATGGACTCATTGTAGTTGCCCTCTGCGATGCGCTGTGCAGCCTGTCTCAGTTGGTGGAGGGGCTTCAGTTGCCTCTTGATGAAGGCATGACACAACACCAGGAATACCAGCAGTCCGAGGATGCCCAAGCCCACCACGAAGAAGAATAGTTTATTATAGGTGCCGAAGATATCCGACTTGGGACACACCTCTCCGACGCTCCACTTCATCGACTCGATGGGAAGTGCAAAGAAATGATGGTGCTCGAAGGGTTTGAAGAACACATACCAGTCCTTGCCACCCATCTCAAAACTCAAATAGCCGGTATCGCCAGCCATCATTGCCTCACCCGCTTCCTTCATAGAAGGCTCTGCCTCTTCCTCGATGGCAGAGAACACGGTCTTCCGCGACATTTTTTGGGCGTCGGGGTGGATCATGTACCTGCCGTTGCCGCCTAACAGCACGCTGTAACTGTTGGGTGATGATTTTGCCGAAAGCACGATCTGGGAGAGCATACTGGTGGAGAGATCCACTGCCAGCACACCCACACACTGACTCTTCTTACCGCCCTCCGCCGGTTTGATGATAGGCATGCAGAAGGTGGTGA
>ONNY01000139.1 GCA_900319305.1 uncultured Prevotella sp. | reverse complement strand
TTTTGCAATAACATCTTTCAGACGCGTCTGCCTACCTAATCACCGGTGGTTTACGTCATCAAATGCTTCGGATTTTCCGAAATGCGGGTGCAAAGGTACAACTTTTTTTCGATACTGCAAACTTTTTCGAAAAATATTCGTAACTTTGCAGCCGAATTTAGTAATTCGGCAGCGAGAATGGGCTGTTTTTATAATAATAAGGTATGCAGGATATCAGAAATATAGCAATTATTGCGCATGTCGATCATGGAAAGACTACTTTGGTCGATAAGATGATGTTAGCTTGGAGCGTGAGCGTGGTATCACTATCCTCTCGAAGAACGTGAGCATCAATTGGAAAGGAACTAAGATTAACATTATAGACACCCCAGGTCACTCTGACTTCGGTGGTGAGGTGGAGCGTGTGCTAAACATGGCCGACGGTTGCCTGTTGTTGGTGGATGCCTTCGAGGGGCCGATGCCTCAGACCCGTTTTGTGCTGCAGAAGGCACTCCAGATCGGACTGAAGCCCATCGTGGTCGTCAATAAGGTGGATAAGCCTAACTGTCGTCCTGAGGAGGTGTACGAGATGGTGTTCGACCTGATGTTCTCGCTGAATGCCACTGAGGATCAGCTGGACTTCCCCGTAGTCTATGGCTCTGCCAAGAACGGTTGGATGAGTGAGGATTGGAAGAAGCCGACAGATAACATCACCTATCTGCTGGATAAGATTGTGGAGGTGATTCCTGCTCCGCAGCAGATTGAGGGCACGCCTCAGATGTTGATTACATCGTTGGACTACTCCAGTTATCAGGGTCGTATTGCCGTAGGTCGTGTCCATCGTGGCACGTTGCAAGACGGCATGCAGGTGACGATTGCCCATCGCGACGGTAAGATGGAGAAGACTAAGATCAAGGAACTGCACACTTTCGATGGTATGGGTCATGTGCGTACTGACGGCGTGGATTGCGGTGATATCTGTGCAGTCATCGGACTGGAGAAGTTTGAGATCGGTGATACCATCTGTGACCTGGAGAACCCAGAGCCGCTGCCTCCTATTGCCATCGATGAGCCTACGATGTCGATGCTCTTTATGATCAACGACTCGCCTTTCTTCGGTAAGGAAGGTAAGTTTGTGACCTCGCGCCATATCAACGACCGTCTGGAGAAGGAACTCGAGAAGAACCTTGCCCTGAGAGTGGAGCCGTTTGAGGACTCTACTGATAAGTGGGTGGTATCTGGCCGTGGTGTGCTCCACCTCTCTGTATTGGTGGAGACCATGCGTCGTGAAGGGTACGAGTTGCAGGTTGGTCAGCCTCAGGTGATCTATAAGGAGATTGATGGTGTGAAGCATGAGCCTGTAGAGGAACTCACGATCAATGTGCCTGAGGAGTTCTCTTCGAAGATGATTGATATGGTGACTCGCCGTAAGGGTGAGATGACTTCAATGGAGAGTCAGGGTGAGCGTGTGAACATCGAGTTTGATATTCCCTCACGTGGTATCATTGGTCTGCGTACCAACGTGCTCACTGCCTCTCAGGGTGAAGCCATCATGGCCCACCGCTTTAAGGAGTATCAGCCTTATAAGGGAGAGATTGAGCGTCGCGTGAACGGTTCGATGATCTCCATGGATACAGGCAATGCCTTTGCCTACGCCATCGATAAACTGCAGGATCGCGGTAAGTTCTTCATCGATCCAGGTGAGGATGTCTATATGGGACAGGTGGTTGGCGAGCATGTGCATGACAACGACCTCGTGGTGAATGTCTGCAAGGCGAAACAGTTGACCAACGTGCGTGCCTCTGGTACAGACGAGAAAGCTCGTATCATTCCGAAGACCGTGATGTCACTGGAGGAATGTCTGGAGTATATCAAGCAAGACGAGTTGGTGGAGGTCACACCGAAGTCGATGCGTATGCGCAAGACCATCCTCGATCACGATCAGCGTAAGAAAGCAAATAAGGTATAATACCTTTTGCGATGAAACTGAAGGTCAATCGTAAGAACGTCACTGTGTTCGAGGGAGCGGAGGTACGACATGCCGTGTTGTCCTACCTCGCCTTGAAAGGGATGGACGTGAGACTGGCCGACAGTCTGACGGTGTACGACCGCTGGGGACATGAGATCGACCTCGGCGCGCCTGCCAGTCAATTTGATATGATTAAGATTAATATTCCTAAGCCAAAAGACCAATGAAAAAACTATTTCTGTCAACCCTGCTGATGCTGGTCGCACTGACCATATCGGCACAGAACTGCAAAGAGGTTCATATCCTGTCGATCAATGACCCGCACGCTGCCATCGAACAGTTCCCACGTCTCGGTTTCGTGGCTGACTCGCTGCGTGCACTCTATCCTGACCTGCTGATTCTTTCGGCAGGTGACAACCGTTCAGGAGACCCTGTCAACGATATGTTCGAGATTCCTGCCTATCCGATGGTGGCACTGATGAATCAAGTGGGTTTCCATGCCACAGCTGTTGGTAACCATGAATTTGACTCCAACCAGTACGGTCTGGCGCATCTGATCACGCTCAGCGCGTTCTCGACACTCTGTGCCAATATGGAACCTGATCCGAAGTTCAATATGCATGTGAAGCCATATCAGATCTTCGATGCTGGTGGTGTGAGTGTGGGTGTTCTTGGTGTGACGGCTCTTGGTTCAATGGGTACGCCAGAGAGTCATCCAACCCGTATGACGGACATCAGGTTCATGGATCCTTTGGAAACCATCAAGAAATATGAGTTTCTGCGCGAGAAGTGCGATGTGGTGCTGCTGCTCTCGCACCTGGGCTATGAAACGGATGTGAAGTTCTCGGCAGTGTTGCCTTGGGTGGACATCATCGTAGGTGGACACTCGCACACACAACTCGACGGCGGTGAGATCCACAACGGCATCCTTATCACTCAGAATTCAAAGAACCTGCCTTTCGCCACACATTCCACACTGGTCATTAAGGATCAGAAGATTGTGGAGAAGAAGGCAGAGCGAATTGCTTTGAAAGGGCAGACGGCTGTGAATAAGACATTGGCAGAACTGGTGCGCTACTTTTCTGAGAATCCTGCTTTCAAACGTGCCTTGGCTGTGGCTGAGACACCAATGAATAAAGAGGAACTGGGTTGTATGGTCTGCGATGCCTATCTCGCAGAGACGGGTGCCGACCTGAGTTACCAGAATGCAGGAGGTGTTCGTGTCGAGGCGCATGAGACTGGGGACATGACCGTGGGCGATGTGATGAAGATGGATCCATTTCAGAACGATGCTGTGGAGGTATTCTGCACAGGAAAGGAACTGGCAGACATGCTCATCTCATGCTACAATAATGATAAGCAGCGTTTCCCGTATGTAGGTGGATTCACCTGTGAGGTAACGTATGATCCTGCTGACGGCAAGGTGAAGAAACTGGTGCTGTTGGATAAAGCAGGCAAGAAGTTGAACCTGAAGAAGACCTATCGGGTGGTGTCTAACAGCTATACCGTAGCCGTAAGTCCTACAAACCGTAAAGACGAGGGAAAGAGCATCGGTATAACGACACCTGACCTGATCAAGAACTACCTGGAGCATCAGGGCAAGATCAATTACCAAGGCCGTCGCTGCCTGAAAGAAAACAAATAACTCACAATGGGGACTGTCCCCATTGTGAAGTTTTATGCGTCTGCAAAGACTTTTCCGTCTTCGAGCGTAATCTGAAGTTTGGTGTACTCGCTGTGGAAATCGTTTTTAAGGCGATCCAGATAGCGAGCGCATTCCCATTTGCACATGGGGAGGTCGTGCAGCAGATAGTTGCCACAAGCCTCAGGGCGGGTAGCAGGCACTTCTGTTTGAGTGAGAATCCACTCCAGACATTCGATGGTCAACTGGCGCATATCCTCCACAGTGTATGAACCTGTCATGATGATATACATGCCTGTGAGACATCCCATGGGGCCTACATATACCACATCCTCCTTCGCCCGGCTGTTGCGGAACCAGGTAGCCATCAGGTGCTCGATGCTATGGATGGCGGCAGGGGCAACGGCAGGTTCCTTGTTGGGCTCTGTGATGCGCAGGTCGAACGTGGTAAAACCCTTATCCACACGCGATACGTAGATACCTGGTTTCAGTTGCGTGTGGTCAATCGTAAAACTCTGTATAACTTCCATAATTATAAACTTTCGATAAATGTCTTGGTGGTATGGAATGATTTCTCAGCGACGGTGTCCCAGAAATTGTGGTACTGCGAGGCATCCGTGTCGCGCAGGGGGATGTCGCTGATGAGACGGAAGGAGATAAACGGCACCTTATAGAGATAGCACACCTGTGCGATGGCGCACGACTCCATATCCACGGCTTTCGCCTCAGGGAAGTGGCCTACAATCTCACGCATCTTCTCCTTGGAATCGACGAACCAGTCGCCAGTCACGATGAGACCAGGCTTCGCACCTGTCAGTTTGGCCTTCTCCAAAAGATAGGGATCGGCCTGATAACGAGCAGGCAAGCCCTGCACCTGTCCGAAGACAGTCGTTTCGTCGATGGCCTTTCCGCAATACACATCGTGGTATGTCAGCTCTGAACTTACCACCACATCC
>ONNY01000167.1 GCA_900319305.1 uncultured Prevotella sp. | reverse complement strand
CCAGCATCGGAACTGCTGAATAATATAAGATAAATAAGTTATAGTGTTTGGTTTTTGCCCGTCGTGATGACGGATGACATTTTAAAATTTTATAATTTCAACATTTCAACAATTCAACAATTGGTCAAAGTTACCGTTGCTAAAATTTTGTAATATCCTTTTTTCTTCCTATCTTTGCAGGCGAATCATTAATCTCTTTAAAACCTATACTGAAAATGAAGAAATTGACTTTATCACTGATGATGCTTTGTGTGGGTCTGATGGTTCAGGCTCAGACGACATGGACCTATGGCGACCATACCTACACCATGAAGGGGAATCTGACCGCCGTGAAATACAATGGTGCTGCAACGGGCGTGGTGACATTCACGAACATTCCCTCTGATTACGAGGAGTTTGAGGCGCTCTACACCCAGTTCCTTGGCAAGACGCCACATGGTACTGCAGCCATGATGCCGATGGCCATGGAGATCTACGGACGTAATCGCGAAGAGGGGCTGCGCTGTCTGCAACTCATCAACTGGCCTAATAACGTGAGTTCCGTTGTATCACAGTTGAAGCAGAAATTCGGCACGTCACAGTATGCGCCAGCCAACGATGGTTACCATCAGCGCTATCTGCCTGCTGCTGTGCTGAAGGGTGCGAAGCCGGAGAACGCTTACACGCCGGTACAGCCATATACAGTGGAGATGAAAGCCAGCGTGAACAAGCATCAGGATATGACATTTGGGGGCACAGGTCGCGTGATGTATATCTATATCATGGGTGACGGATGGGATACCCATCAGCGTAGCGTAGAGATCATCAAGCAGCCCGACAGCAATCTGCACCAGGTGTTCAATTGTCCCAGCCTTTATACGCAATGCAAGCAAATCAGAGGTGAGTGGCCCGGTCTGAAATAAGAAAGCCTACTTGCAGGTTTTCTTAGAGAGACGGGTGGCGGTGGCTTCGGACTTGGGAGAGAGTTTGCCTTTGAGGTAGGACTCGATGATCAGGCCTGCCATGGGGGCTGCGAGATCGGCACCGAAGCCGCCATGCTCGACATAGACACAGATGGCGATCTTGGGATCGTTGATCGGCGCAAAGGCGATGAAGGCGGAGTGATCCTCTCCAGGGTTCTCGATGGTACCCGTCTTACCGCAGATGGGGTAACTGGCCTTGATGCAGGTGGCGGTGCCGTGTTCGACGGCGAGGCGCATACCTTCGACGACGGGGGCATAGGCCTCGGGGGCAACCTTCGTCTGACGCTTCGTGAGATAACGCTGGTTTTGCGTGTCCTTATGGATATGGGGCACGAAGTACCAGCCACGGTTGGCGATGGTGACGGCGAGGTTGCAGAGTTGCAAGGGCGTGCAGGTGACATCACCCTGTCCCATACCTGCCCACCAGATCGTCTTTCCATCCCACCCTTCCTTATAGCGACGGTTCAGGTAGTCGGCTCCTGCCAGGAGTCCGCCCTGTTCGCCTGGGATATCGATGTGCATGGGTCCGCCCAAGCCCATCGACTGCATATAGGAGCGCCAGATGGTGATGGCCTCATCGCGCGAGGCATACATGAAGTCGTCGTTGATCATCGAGGCGAAGGTCATGAGGAACCACGTGTTGCACGACTGTGCGAGGGCTTCTTTGAGTGTGAGGGGCGAACGGTGCTGATGACAGCCCACCTTGATATTGCCGTCGGTGATGCCATTGTGGCACTCGACGGTGGTGGCGGGGGTGACGATGCCCTCAGAGAGCAGGGTGAGTGCCTGTGCCGTCTTGAAGGTGGAGCCAGGGGCATTGGGTTTGCCGATGGCCTGACGCACATCGCTGCCCTGAGGCGTGTTAGTGGCCAGACAGAGAATCTCACCATTGGCGGGGTTGATGGCGACGATGCTGCCCGTCTTGTGCTGAAGGAGGCGTTCTCCGAGTTGCTGGAGCGCAGGACGCAAGGTGAGTGGTCCGTCGGTAGGTAAAGCCTGAGAAAAGACGTTAGCGGCCAAAAGAAGGCCTAAGATGGTGAGGTGTTGTCTGTATGTCATTTGTCTGAAAGAAAAAATCCTCCGCGGTAAGGCGAAGGATGATGAACGGATTAACCTAAATACTTCATGAGGATACGGGCATGACCACTGTCGTGGAGTTTGGCAATACTCTTCTCGCGGATCTGGCGCACGCGCTCACGGGTAAGACCCATCTCGGCACCGATCTCCTCAAGACCACGCTCCTGGCAACCGATTCCGAAACATTCACGCACGATCTTCAGTTCGCGGTCCTTCAGTACACTGCGGAGCACGTTCTCAAGGTCGGAGGTGAGGGATTCGTAGTCCACCTGCTTATCTGTGCGGGTGTCGTCGCCAGAACTGAGCATATCGGCCATCGAGTTGTCGTCGTCCTCTCCGAAGGGGGCATCGATACTCATGTGATGGCTGTCGGCCTTGGCGGTCTGCTCTATCTTAGCCTCATCGATCTGCGTGAGTTCTGCCAACTCTGTGACAGAGGGACGGCGCTGATGAATCTGCTCGAAACGGTTGATCTCCTGATTGATCTTGCTCAGGGCACCACTCTGGTTCAGCGGCAGGCGCACGATACGGCTCTGCTCTGCGATGGCCTGAAGGATGCTCTGACGAATCCACCATACGGCATAGGAGATGAATTTGAAACCACGAGTCTCATCAAATTTCTCAGCAGCCTTTACCAGTCCGATGTTTCCTTCGTCGATCAGGTCGGTCAGTGTCAGACCCTGATGCTGGTACTGCTTGGCGACAGAGACGACAAAGCGGAGGTTGGCAGTCACCAGACGCTCCTTTGCTCTCTCGCCCTCAGGACCGCCCTTACGGATGGCCTGTGCCAGTTCAATCTCTTCATCAATGGTCACGAGGGGCTGACGACCGATCTCCACAAGGTACTTATCGAGTGCCTCACTTGATCGGTTGGTAATGCTTTTTTGAATCTTTAATTGCCTCATTTTTTATCCTGTTACTCTGTAAAAGCGTGCAAAAGTACAAAAAATATCGATTCGTTGCCACTTTAGCACCCCTTGTTTAAGAGTATTTAACTAATTTTAGTTGAAATCACTGGGTTATGGTCTGTATTTCCTTGTCGCCAGGCTTAAAGAGCAGTCCGGTGCAGGTGGTGGCAGCGGCCTTGTAGGGCTTCAGTTCCACCTTGCTCCAGTCGATCTCGTCGGTACGCTGTGCGAGAGGAGCATGAGGAATCAACGAACCGTCGCGAACCAGGATGACGGCAGGGATCTTACCAACTGCTATCGTCTGATAACCGCCCTCATAGACCTTACCGTCCTGATAGTCGATCCACTTACCCTGGGGCAGATAGACCATGCGGCTGTTGCC
>ONNY01000003.1 GCA_900319305.1 uncultured Prevotella sp. | reverse complement strand
TGTTTCCAAGTGGTCGTTCATTCTCGCCAAACTCATTCCTTACTGGCTCATTGCGCTGTTTGTCATCACTGTGTGCTTGCTGTTGGCGTGGCTCGTCTATGGTATCACGCCAGCTGGCCCTTTGTGGCTCGTCTATGTACTTGCCATGCTGCTGGCGCTGTTCTTCTCGTCGTTTGGACTCATTGTGTCCAACTACTCCGACACCATGCAGCAAGCTATGTTCGTCATGTGGTTCTTTGTAGTGAGCATCATGTTGCTCTCGGGACTATTCACCCCCACGCGCTCCATGCCCCAGTGGGCTTATCTGACCACCTATATCAACCCCATGCACTATTTTATCGATGCCATCCGCACCGTCTTTATCCGTGGAGGTGGACTGCACGAAACAGCCCACCAGGTCTTAGCCCTTGCGGGCATCGGCACGCTGATGGGCTGTTGGGCCGTACAGAGCTATAAAAAGAACAGTTGATTCTTTACTACTATTTTTCCGTTTTATCGTAGTTATTTGCGGGAAAAACACTACCTTTGTACCGGATTATTGTAAAAATGGCATTAGAGGAGACGATATTCAGTCGGTCGGAACTGTTGCTGGGGCATGAGGCGATGGAGCGGTTGGCGCAGAAGAGGGTGATCCTTTTCGGCGTTGGCGGCGTTGGCTCATGGTGTGCGGAGAGTCTGGTGCGCAGTGGCATTCAGCAGTTGACGATCGTGGATTTCGACTGCGTGAGTATCTCGAATGTGAACCGTCAGCTGATGGCGACGACAAAGAGCGTCGGGGCCGTGAAGGTGGAAGAACTGAAGGAACGGCTGCTGAATATCAACCCTGATGCAGAGATCTCTGCCATCCGTGCGGTGTTTAATGAGGAGACGGCAGAAAGTTTCGACCTTGGCAGTTATGACTACATCATCGATGCCATCGACTCGCTGAAGGACAAGGCGTTGCTGATCCTGATGGCCTGCCGGACGGAAGCCAAGTTTTTCTCATCGATGGGGGCTGCCTTGAAACTGGATCCCACACGCATTAAGGTGACGGAGTTCTGGAAGGTGCAGGGCGACCCGTTGGCGCGCACCTTGAGGAAAAAGTTCAAACAGTTGGGGCAGTTTCCCGAGAAGAAGTTCCAGGTGGTATATAGCGACGAACTCCTGCAACCTCATGGTGAGGGGAAGGGTTCGCTGGTTCACATCACTGCCGTCTTCGGGTTTATGCTGTCAGCGCTGGTGATCCAAGACGCGATACAATAATCCTTTTATATCTTGACGCTTGAGATATCTACGAGGCCATTGACGATGGCGTAGATGGTGAGTCCTGCCGGGGAGTGGATCTGCAGTTTGCGGGCGATGTTCCGACGGTGGGTGATGACGGTGTTCACCGAGATGCAGAGGTGGTCGGCGATCTCCTTGTTGGCCATGCCTTGTACCAATGAGATGATCACATCCTTCTCACGGTCGGAGAGGGCATCGGGATTCTGACCCGTGGAGGCCTTGAACACCATGTCGGTGATGTTGCGGGTGACACCCATCTGCTTGGTCTGCTGTTCCAAGTGGCGGATGGCGGGTACGAAGATGTTGTCTTCCACCTGCGCGTGCTGACGGAGCCATACCTCGTTCTCGTAGATGTCGTGGAGGGTGGCGGTGAGTTGGTTGTTGTGCAGACCGTCCTGCGGCAGGTATTTGATGATGAGCAGTTTCAGTTCGCGCAGTTTCTTGTCAGTGGAACTGTGATGCTTTGAGAAGGTATCGACGTTGTAGTCGTTGGCGGGATGGCCGTCGATCAGCGACTGTACATAGGGGAAGAGCGTCTTCTGCTCATATTTCATGTGGCGGCGTATCTCGTGGGCATATTCGTCGTAGAAGCGGAGGATGAGTTTGGCGAGCGACTCACTCTCATCGAGCGACTCCTGCAGTTCGCGACGGATATAAGGCAGTTGGAAGTCGAGGAAGTAGGCGTGGCTGGCTTCCAGATAGTGCAGGAGGGTGGGGACGGACAGCATCTCGTCGGCCCCGAACTCACCATAGCCGTTGATGTTGTAGTTGACCACTGCCAGGAAGGTATAGGTATCTACGCCGTTGTCCTCACATGTTTCCATGACGGTCTTGTCGCCGAAGCCCAGACTGATGCCGAAACTGCCCAGCATCTGCAACAGGTCGTAATTATCGCGAATCAGCGAGATCATCTTGTCGTCCGCCTCATACATCTTCTGATTTTTCATCTTCGTCTTACCTATTAATGATTACTGGGTGCAAAGGTAGGCATATTTTTCGACATGCACAATAATCATAAATAGGTATTTTTTCGGCCCCGATATGGGCGGAATACCCCGTTTTTGGGCGATTTCACTATTTTTAGGTATTGGTGATGCCCCCTAAATCCCTTACTTTTGCAGCCGATTTGAATGTATGATTAGGTTAAAAGTATGATGAAAAGACTATTTTTATTGCTCGTAATCAGTTTGATGACAAATGCCATGAAGGCTGCTGAGCCCGACACGATTGGTTACAACAAGTTCCGCTTTGGCGGTTATGGTGAGATCGTTGCAAACTTCAAGGATTATGGTATCAACCGCTTCTATGGCCACAAAGAGGGTAATGCCAAGCAGAATCACAACACGATTGCCATTCCCCGTTTCGTACTGGCGTTCGACTACAAGTTCACGCCGAAGTGGATCCTCGGTGCCGAGATTGAGTTTGAATATGGAGGTACGGGTACCTCTTATGAATTAGAGAACACCGAGAACGGTGAATATGAGACGGAGGTAGAGAAGGGTGGTGAGGTTGCCCTGGAGCAGTTGCATATCACGAGGATGATCATCCCGGAGTTTAATGTGCGTGTGGGTCATCTCATCGTACCGGTAGGCCTGACGAATGAGCATCACGAGCCGATCAACTTCTTCGGTTCATCGCGTCCCGAGGGTGAGATGACGATCATTCCCTGTACCTGGCATGAGACGGGTATCGAGTTCCTGGGTAAGTTTGGCAAAGGCTATGGCACCTTCGACTACGAGGCGATGATCGTGACGGGACTGAATGCCAACGGCTTCGATCGTAACAACTGGGTGAGAAAGGGTAAGCAGGGTATCTTTGAGGGTGACAACTTCACCTGTCCTGCCTATGTGGCCCGTCTGAACTATACGGGTGTGCCTGGTCTGAGACTGGGTGGTTCGATCTATTACTGTCCGAACACGGGTGCCAATGCCGACAAACTGATCACTTACGACGAGATCGGCAAGATTCCTGTGACCATCTGGTCGCTCGATGCCCAGTATGTGGACAGATACGTGACAGCCCGCGTGAATTATCTCTCCGGTAATATCGCCCATGCTGACCAGCTGGGGGCGAAGAACGGCAAACTCTCCAACAAGTCGGGTTACAGCCGACTGACACCGATTGCGAAGCGTGCCGTGTCGTACAACGCCGAGGTGGGTGTGAACTTGAAGAGTCTCTTCCGTGGTGGTAAGGGCTTCCCCGTGATCTATCCCTTTGCCCAGTATGAGTACTACAACCCGCAGGAGAAAGGTGAGGGTATGGACGTGATGGATGCCCGTTGCCAGGTGAGCAAGTGGAACTTCGGTCTGAACTGGCGGGCACTGCCCAATCTCGTGGTGAAGGCCGACTATACCACCCGTCAGATCGGCACCAGCAAGGTGTTTGGCAAGGGTACGTACAATAGTGAGAATGAGTTTGGAATAGGTATTGCCTATATCGGATGGTTTTTTAAAAAATAATATAAACAATTAAACGACATGAAAAAAGGAATTTTTATGATGGGTCTCGCGATGATGGGACTCACGATGTTTACCGCTTGCAGCAGTAGTGACGACAAGAAGGGCGACGAACCCCAGACGGCTGAGGTGACGATTCAGGATGCTGAGTATGATGCCATTATCAACCAGTATGTGGACCAGGTGGTTCTGCCGACCTACAACGACCTGAAGGCCAAGAACAGTGACCTCTATCAGGCTGTGGTTGACTTCGGTAATGCACCCTCGGACGGTAATTTCCAGAAGATCTGCGATGCCTGGTTGGTGGCCCGTGAGCCATGGGAGTCGAGTGAGGCTTTCCTCTTCGGTCCCGTTGCCGACTATGGTCTTGATCCTAACATGGACTCTTGGCCCCTCGATCAGGAGGCCATCGTGAAGATGCTGGAGTCACAGCAGTGGAACGAGATGAAGTGGACTGGTGATTATGATGAGGACGACGAGGCTATTGCTGCCGCTCAGAACGTACGTGGTTTCCACACACTGGAGTTCCTGGCATTCCGTGACGGTAAGGCTCGTACGCTGAATGACAAGGCTACCGACGATGAGGCTGCCAATGCCGTCTATAACGCTGGTAACGCCACTGCCTGGGCACAGTATATGAGAAACACTGCCCAGTTGCTGGTTGACGATGTGACGACCCTCTGTGATGCCTGGAACAACGGCTATGCCGCCAAGTTCAAGTCGCACAACGGTGGTGAGTTCACCAGTGGACTGAGTTGTATCGAGCAGTTGATCGACGGTTGTATCGACATTGCCGGTGAGGTGGGTCAGGCTAAGATCGGCGATCCCTACGACCTCTATGTGTCAGGTAAGACCAATGAGGCCCTCTATGCTGTAGAGTCTTGGTACAGCTGGCACTCTCGTGATGACTATACCAACAATATCTATTCGATCCGTAATGCATATTATGGCTCTCGTGACGGCAGTGTGAACAAGAACTCCCTGTCGAAACTGGTTGAAAAGTACAATGCTGAGTTGGATGCCGACGTGAAGAAGGCCATTACGAATGCTGCCAATGCCATCCAGGCGATCCCGCAGCCCTTCCGTAACAACATCAACTCCAAGGAGGCGCAGGCTGCTATGGAGGCTTGTGCAGACCTGAGCGACATTCTGGAACAAGAGCTTAAGCCATTCCTGATCAACCACACCAAGTAAAGTTGGTGTTGCCTATGAACAAATACGTGAATTTTCTACTCCTTCTGACTGGTATCTTTGGCCTGGTGGCCTGTGACGACAGCGACCAGTTGGATGTGGAGGACATCAATATTCCCAGAGGCTATGCGCTATCTGCTGGTACATCGACAGGATTCTATAACTCCTCTGTCGCGTACGACCAGGCAGCCGCATGGCTCTCTGGCACTTATGCCTCCAGGTTTAATGTGGGCGACCGCCTATATGACAATGTGAAGACCTCGAATGAGAACGGACATGGCGGAGGTCTCGGACCCGTGTATGCCGGTTACAGTTGTGGCAGTTGTCATCGAAACGCGGGACGTACGGAACCGACCTACTGGACCAGTTTCAAACAGGGCGGTGACGACGGTTCGGGCCCTTACGGCTTTACGGCGTCGCTGATCTACATCACCCGTAAGAACGGCACGTTCTTCCCCAACTACGGCCGCGTGATCCATGATCAGGCGATCTATGGCGTGCATCCTGAGGGTAAGTTGAAGGTGAAGATCGATTCGATGACCTATTCCTTCCCCGACGGTGAGAAATATACGCTCTGCGTGCCCCGATGGTCAATCACCGAATGGTATGCCGACTCCATCAGTCCCGACGACCTGTTCTGTACGGTCCGTGTGCCGCTGCGCCATGTCGGTATGGGACAGATGATGGCGCTCGATCCCGATGAGATCGAGGCGCTGGCCAGAAAGAGCAACTATCCCGAGTGGGGCATCAGCGGACGGTGTAACTATATCAACGAACGGGGTAAGTTACAACTCGGCCTGTCGGGTAACAAGGCACAACATGCCGACCTGACGGTGGAACTCGGTTTCTCCAGTGATATGGGTATGACCAACAGCCGTTACCCCGAGGAGATCTGCGAGGGACAGTTGCAGATGGAAGAAGGCTCGATGATGGGACTCTCCTATGATATGCTCGACGTGCCAGCACAGGATATGGAGGACGTGGATCTCTATATGCAAGGTCTTGCCGTCCCGGCGCGTCGCAATGTGAACAATGACGACGTGAAGGCGGGTGAACAACTGTTCTATCAGGCAGGTTGTCACCTCTGTCATGTGACCACCCTCCATACGAAGCCCCGTGGCTCCACCTTGCTGATGGGTACGAACCTGCCCTGGTTGGGTGGGCAGACGATTCATCCCTACTCAGACTATCTGCTTCATGATATGGGCTCTGAGATTATGGGTGTGGGCCTGAACGACAATTTCGTGAGTGGTCTGGCCCGTGGCAACGAATGGCGCACCACACCGCTCTGGGGTATCGGTCTGCAGAAGAAGGTAAACGGACATACCTACTTCCTGCACGACGGACGTGCCCGCAACTTCGTGGAAGCCATCATGTGGCATGGGGGTGAGGGAGAAGCCTCCAAGAATAAGTTTAAGAACATGAGTAAGAAAGAGCGTGATCAGCTGGTGCAGTTCCTGTGGTCACTTTGATCCTTCGACAGGCTCAGGAACCGTAAAAAAGTAAAAAGGTAAAAATATGAATAGAAAGATATTCGCCATTGTGATGGCAAGCATGGTCTCAGCAACGGTTTGGGCTGATGACGATAACAAATATAATATGGACAACGGTGTGATTCCTATCGCCGACGACCGTGGGTTTACCCTCCAGTCGAACGACGGGAGTTTCGTGTTCAAACCCTATCTCTATCTGCAGAGCACGTTGAATTATCGCTATTACGATGACGAGGGACTCGACAAAGCCTATAATCAGGACAATGTGGCCAACTCGGGTTTCGCCATGAACTATGCCATCATCGGCTTTACGGGTAAGGCGTTCGGTAAGATCGACTATAACGTCAGTGTCAATGCGGCTGCCTCGGGGGGTAATATCCTGCAGCAGGCCTGGATTGACTATGCTCCTATGCCTGAACTGCGTTTCCGTGTGGGTAAGTTTAAGACGCCGTTCACCCATGCCTATCTGACTACCCTCGGTGAGACGCTCTTCTCGTCGTTGCCTACGTCGCTGACGGCGTCTGCCATCCTGCCTTATTCCCTGAATGCCGTGACACCTGGTATCGGCACAGGTTTCGATCTCGGTGTGGAGATTCATGGACTGATCGGTGGTAAGTTTGGTTATGAAGTTGGTCTCTGGAACGGTACGGGTTCTGCCCAGAACGGGGCTACGAAAGGTATCAGCGACGACAACCATCTGCCGTCACTCCTGTATGCAGGTCGTATCACCTATCAGCCGAAGGGTGCGATGCCCCTGACGCAGGGTAATCCCAAACTGCTGCACGAGGACAAACTGCTGTTCGGCCTGAGTGCGAACTATAACAACGAGGCTGAAAGTGAATCGACGAATGATTTCCGTGCCGGCTTTGAATTTGCCATGCTGAAGAACCGCTGGTATATCGGTGCTGAAGCCTACTATATGCACATCGGCTTCACGAAGCGTCAGAAGATCGACGACAGTTATAATTACTGGGGCGGCTATGCCCAGGTGGGTTACTTCGTGCATCGTCAGGTGCAGTTGGGTCTGCGTTATGACTTCTTCGATCGCAACGGCACCAGTAAGGACGGTATCCTGAACATGCCTGCCGTCAGCGTGAACTACTTCATCCCGAAGACCAATATCAAACTCGCTGCCATGTACCAATATACAGGTCGTACGGGCCATGCGACACAATTGGATCGGGACCTCGACGACTTGGGCATCTGTACCCATCTGGCGCAGGTGATGTTACAATACGCATTCTAAGAGCAAAGCCCATGAAAAGACTTGTTTCAAAAACGCTGATCGGTGTCAGTCTGCTTTCTCTCTGTGCCTGTGACGACGGACGTATCTATCCGGAAACCAACACTTCCGCAGATGGTAAGACGGTGGTGCTGGAAGGGGTGCTGGAAGGCTTCGACAGTTGGTCGAGTAACTATCGGGTCTCTATTGCAGGCTTTGAACAGGCTGACGACGAATATGCCAGTGTGTCGAAAGTCATCACGGCGAGCGACATCCAGGATGGGAAGGCGCTGGTGGAGTTGTCGGGTATCAAGGACAATGTGACGCTGGTGCGCCTCTGTGTCCTGGACCGTCTGAGAAGACATATCGTCGGGTTTAAGGAGGTGGATATCTCGGATGCCACAGAACCCGTAAAGATGGATGTCGGCACCATCGACATCAGTATGTTTAATGCCATCCAGCAGAGTTTCTTCAATACCACCTGTGCCAACTGCCACGGCGCATCTAACAGGGCTGCTGCGGGGCTCTTCCTGACGGAAGGCAAGAGTTATCAGGCACTGGTGGATGTCGATTCGAAAAGGGTGGAAAACAAGAAACTGGTTGAGACCAACAATGCTGCCAACAGCGTGCTCCACATGGTGTTGAACCAACAGACGGTTGAGGGTATCTCGATGGCGCATCGTGACCTGGTGTCGGAGAAGAATGAAGAGACGCTTCTGCCGCTGATCGACAGTTGGATCAACAATGGAGCGAAAGAAAAATAATAGAATGAATGGATAAGAAAATACAAAATTTGCAATTTGAGAATGCATTTGCGGATATCTTCCAGTTCGACAATGGAACGGAGGTGTGCGAGTATCATGCGATGATACATGCCACATCCTCCCGTCTCTCGTTTGAACAGCAGTTGGAAGCGATCCTCAATGCGTATAATCAACTGCTTGACGGTCCGCTACAAGGGGCTCAGGCGGTTTTCAAGCGTTACTTCCTCAGTGATGCTGCCAATCAGGCCGACGATGTGATTGTGGCTGATGTGACAGACTGTGCCAAGAGTATCATCCAGCAGGCACCGCTCGACGGGACGAAGATCGCCCTCTGGGTGTATCTGATGACGAATGTGCAGACGGGTATCGGTAAGAGTGGTCTGTATGAAGTGCGTCACGGGGGCTTCCGTCATCTCTGGAACGGTTCGGCCCATAATATGGCTGCCAACTCGGAATACCAGACGCGACTGCTCTTCAATGAGTATAACATGCAACTGATTCAGGAGGGCTGTACGTTGGAGGCCAACTGTATCCGGACGTGGTTCTTTGTGAATGACGTGGATCTGAACTATGGTGGAGTTGTGAGAGCCCGTAACCAGTTCTTCTTCACGCAGGGACTGACGGTGAACACGCATTTCATCGCATCGACAGGTATCGGAGGCCGTCAGCAGGATCCGAATGTGCTCTCCCAGATGGATAATTACGCCATCGCTGGGGTCAAGAAGGAACAGATCCACTATCTCTATGCCTCTACCCACCTGAACCGCACCAGTGACTATGGTGTGAGTTTTGAACGGGGTACGCAAGTGAACTATGCCGATCGTCGTCATGTGTTTATCTCTGGTACTGCGTCTATCAACAACAAGGGTGAGGTGATGTATCCCAAGGATATCGTGAAACAGACGCATCGCATGTGGGAGAATGTGGAGGCGCTGTTGGCTGAGGCTGACTGCAACTTCAACGATGTGGCTGAGATGGTGGTCTATCTGCGTGATACAGCCGACTATGAGTTGGTTAGGGAACTCTACGAGGAACGCTTTGTCGGCAAGCCGTATGTGATTGTGCATGCCCCCGTGTGTCGTCCGGGTTGGTTGATTGAGATGGAGTGTATGGCGGTGAAGGCTGTTGACCTGCCAACCATGCCGAAGTTCTGAGAAAGGTAAAAAGGTAAAAAAGTAAAAGGGTAAAATGATATGATGACAAGCATGAATCTGAGACGTTTGACTTTGCTTCTATTTTTCACCTTTTCACCTTTTTACTTTTTTACTTTTACTTCTGCCCGTAGCATCCAGACGATCAATGCTGACAGGGCAAGGGAGGTGGCACGTGAACAGATCGTATGGAACGGTCGGCTCTGTCCTTTCTCCACCTTTGCCTTGGATTTTCTGGAGTCGGTGTATGGTGAAAATCGATATCAGGGACTGTCCCCAGAACAGGTGGTCTGCGGGTGGATCTTGCGTCCCGATGTGTGGAAGGAAGAGCCGATGATCCGGATTCCTGACGCCAACCTTCGGGAACAACTGCATATCAAAGGCGAATATGCTAAGTTTGCAGAACTCTTTGACGACACTCTTGGCTATAAGTTGAACACCCTTGGGGCAGACCTCCCCGAACGCATGCGTCAGATGGCTCGAGAGACACCTGCCGCTGTGGGTCTCGACGAGAAAGTGGGGGAGATCATCCTCCTGACGAAAGGCGAATTGTTCCAGCCCCGTCCTGCCGACATGAAGCCGTTACCCGCCTGGCGCGTAGAGGTCGAGATCTTCTGGAACAACACCCCGTGGTGGGTGTTGCTGATCCTTATAGCAGTGGTTATCGCTATTGGCCTTGAAGTTTTACGATGGCGTAAGAAGTGGCTGGCATATGGATCGTCATGTCGCCACTGTTCTTGTTGTGAGTAATACTGAAACGGTCGCCTGCTAAAAGTCTGGTTTTCTTGAACTTAACATTGATGTTGAATGTAGCATCAGAGGCCTTCGCCCGTGGGTTCAACATCACCAGGACTACATCGTTGCCTGCGGCTCGTGCATAGACGAAGGGGTAGGGATCGGATGCTTCCTGACTGGGATAGATGGGTACGAACTCGGCATAGTTGGCTAGGGCTGGTTCACTGTGTCGCAGGGCAATCAGACGGCGCGTCTTATTCAGCAGGGAGTTGGGATTGTTCTCCTGTGCAGCCACGTTGGGGGCATCGGGCGCAGGATCCACTGGCAGATACAGATTGGCAGCGTCGCCTGTTGAGAATCCGAGATTCTTGTCTGTGCTCCACTGCATCGGGGTACGGGCTCCGTTACGGGGCTGATAGGCGCCCTCTACCTGTGGCCAGTCCGTAGGCAACTGACGCATGCCAATCTCATTGCCATAATAGAGGAACGGCACACCAGGCATCGTGAAGCCGAAGGCATAGATGATCTCCAGTTCCTTGTCGGTACGCTTGTTGCCCAAGCGGGCATTGTCGTGATTACCCAGAGGCAGAGAGATATAGCCCTTGCCAACGGTCTTCTGATATTGGTCCATATAACTCGTCAGGAAGTCGGAGATGGTGCCTTTGCCCTCTGCATCGAAGTAACTGTGCCCCTCGCTCACGCCGTTGAGGATGCGCCAACTCTCCTTCTGGAACAGGTCGTTGTAGCCCTTGAACCAATGGAAGAAATCCACGTGGAAGCAGTTGTCGAGTGCATCAGCGGGGTAAGACCATTCTGCCACCATGAATCCTTGTGGGTACTCTTTCTCGAGCAGTTGACGGATTTCGCGCCAGAAGAGTTTGGTCTCGTTCTCGTTGGTGTTGAAGAACTGTTCATTACCTCGAACCCGACGTGTCTTCACCAGTGCCCCAGCCATATCGGCACGGAAGCCGTCGGCACCCATATCCATCCAGAAGCGCAGCACGTTTTTCAGGTCTTCACGCATCGCCATCACGTCGGGATGGTCGGTAGGCAACTGCCATTTCTGATCGGGGTCGGGGTTGGCAAATCCGAAGTTCAGGGCTGGCTGACACCAATAGAAGTTACGCATGAACTGTCCGTTACGCTGTCCATAGCCTTTCACAAACTGTCCTGCAAACTCCATGGGAGGATCCACCCAGTTGGTCTCCGTCCAGATATAGTAGTTGGAGTATTTGTTGGGCGTCTGCTGCTGGGAGGCCACAAACCACGGGTGATCGATAGCGGTATAACTGATCACATAGTCGAAGATGACATGCATCCCCCGTTTGTGGGCTTCCTCGAAGAGTTGTCTGGCATCCTCGTTGGTACCATAGCGTGGGGCTATCTTGTAATAGTCGCGGATGTCATAGCCGGCATCGTGGAAGGGGGAGTCGAAGAAGGGATTAAACCAGATGGCATCCACGCCGAGGCTCTTCACATAGTCGAGTTTGCTGATGATGCCCTGGATATCGCCGATACCATCGCCGTCAGAGTCGCAGAAGGTCTGTGGATAGATCTGGTAGAATACCGCATTCTTCGCCCAATCGGGCACTTTGGGTATCTCATACTTACCAGTGATGGTCTGTGCAGAGGCAAGCGACACCATCATCGTCACTACAAATAGTGTTAATTGTCTTGTGTTCATAAGTCCATTCAAATTGTTAGTAATAAGTGATTTCTGGGTGCAAAGTTAATAAAATTGCCCAAGAACGCCAAATTTTCCCTGTTTTATTTGTTCGTTTGCAAAATAGTTCGTATATTTGTCGCTGAATAGTAATTATCTAGGGACATGCTACGAACGAAGATATACCTGATCCTCTGCCTCTTGCAGCTGCTGTTGCTCCCCGCAATGGCAGAACGTTCTTCGAGATTGTTTGAGGTTTACAATGCCTCAAACGGTCTGGCAGACAACAGTGCCCAGGTCATCAAATGTACAAGGACGGGCCGTATCGTGACGGCGACGATGGGTCAGATCAACTTCTTCGACGGACAGTCGTTTACGTTTATCGATGCTACCGAAGAGAATGTCTATCCCTTGGATAAATATCGTGGCAACTACCATCTCTATTTTGATAAGTATCACCACCTGTGGCTGAAGAACAGGCAGACGGTGACCTGTGTGAACCTGACAACGGAGAAGTTTGTGACCTCTGTCAAGGACGAGTTCCTGAAGTTCGGCTTCACGAAGACTGTTGACGACCTGTTCGTTGGTGATAACGGGGTGGTGTGGCTGCTCAATGGCTACGACCTCTACTCCGTGGCGTCGAAGAAGACCTATCGCACCCGTGCCGACAAGAACCTGCAGGATGTGGAGACCTATCGTGACCGTTTCCTGCTGCTGTTCTACGACGACGGTCTCATGGAGGCCAAGGATCTGGAGACTGGCAAGACCCAGTTTCAGTTGAATGCCTATGATGATAGTATGAAGGAGCGCTATAAGAGTTCCTCTGTACTCTATAACGACAGTAACTATATCTATCAGATCCGTAACGGTGAACAGGAGGCGATTCTGCTCCGTCTCGACGTGGCAAAGCGTCAGTTCTCCACGATCTATCAGTCGGATACGCATCTGAACAATATCGCCAAACGGGACTCGCTGTTCTATATCCCCACATCGTTTGGTTATATGACCTATAACCCGCAGACGGGTTCGAAGGCTTTCTACGACGAACTGGAACTGTTGGATGGTCGGATGCTGAAAACGGATATCAATGTGATTGCCTTCGACAAACAAGGTGGCATGTGGGCCGGTACGGAGCGTCGTGGACTGCTCTATTCCCGTCCTTTTAACGTCCCCTTCAGGTCGTATGGCTGGGATAATCCCCGTTCCCGTGAACTCTATGATGTGATGGATAGATACCGCACGTCGGAATCGACCTTCGAGGGGCGGTATGTGAACTGTGCCTTCCGTGACTCTCGTGGCTGGACCTGGGTGGGAACGAACCAGGGCCTGCAACTCTTCCGCAAGGAATCGGACAAGTTGCCGCAGATGATTACCTGTCGTGACGGTTTGCTGAACGATGTGGTCCATTCGATCACGGAGGATCTGGATCACCAGATCTGGATCGGTACGAGTTATGGTGTCTCGTGTATCGTGCTCAAGGATAACAATGTGGATCTCGTGGCCAGTTATAATACTTACGACCTGGTGCCCCCTGAGTCGTTTGCCAATAATGGTGCTGCCTGTACGCCCGACGGTATGGTGGTGATGCAGATGCTCGATCACATGCTGATGTTCTATCCCCGTCAGATGAAGACCATCGGCGGTAACATGCGCTTTGAGATCTTCCCCAAGCTGATCCGTTTGTTCGTCAATGGTAACGAACTCAAGGCGGGTGATATGATAGACGGTAAGGTGATCCTTGAGAAAGCCGTTTCACGTACGCAGGAGATCGATGTGAACTACGACCAGAACTCCCTGACGCTGATGTTCTCTGCCTTGAATTACTTCCGTCCGCAACATACCTATTATCGGGTTCGTGTCTCGGGATTGGACGACCAGTGGCATATCTATTCCAGTTTCGAGCCTAATGCCCTCGTGGATAAGAGCGGCCGTCTGCGTCTGCAGTTGATGGCGCTGGCGCCTGGTACCTATGATATTGAGATCCAGGCCTCGATGAATCCTAACGAGTGGACAACCACTCCCTATAAGTGGACCATCAATGTGAATGAGCCTTGGTGGCGTTCTTCGGGTGTATATTGGCTCCTCGGTCTGGTGCTGCTCATCCTGGTAGCCATCAATGCCTATTTCTATCTGCGCAACGACCGTATGTTCGCCCGGCGTGCTGCCCAAGAGCGTCCGCTGCTGAAGAATATCCGTCACTTTGCCGAGCGTTGTACGATGCGTGGCAGTGAACTGTTGGAGCCGTCGATTGACGAGATCCACGGACGCTATGATCGTAACCAGATGTCGGAACTCACCCCTGAGTTTATCGAGATGATGATCAAACTGATGCCTTACGTGATGTCTAAGCCCGAATCCTCGCTGACGATGCGTGACCTCGGACGGGAGTCGGGTATGGAAATCTCGGAGTTCTATAAACTCATCACGGCGAATATCTATAAGAATCCGCGTCCGATGGCGCTCTCCCTCCTCTTGGATAAGGGTATCGAGATGATGCGTACGACGAATAAGGATATCGAGGAGATTGCGTCAGAGTTAGGCTTCGTATCACCCAACTACTTCGTGGCTGCCTTCTATCAGAGGATGCATAAGACGCCAGAGGAATACCGTCAGCGTCATAAGGTGAAGTCGGTCGTGAAGGATTACAAGAAGAAAAAGCAGAAGCCTTAGTGCATGATGATCTGACCGTAGGCGGTCAGGCGCCATGTGCGTTCCCCCGTACCTTTATAATATACCAGCACCTGGTAACGGTTCTCCGTCTCGTAGAAGTTGCCTTCCGAGGGAAGGGGCTCTCTGGTGCCGTCCTCCTTCAGCCAGAGATACTGATAGGAGTAGTAGCCCAGTTTCTGTAGGATATTGGCTGTGTAGAGTCCTTGTGTAGCGTCATAGTCCATCAGATAGGTCGAAGGCGTTTCTGTGGTCCATCGGCCCTCGATGACGATGCGTCCAGAGGGGAGTTGAGGCGCTTTCAGCCGATAGTTCACCCAGACGTAGTCGCTGGTGAAGTCGTTCTCGATGTTGTCGCTGTTGCGGATATAGAAGGCACCGTCGGCATCCTCGTCGTAGAGGTAGTTCAGGCGGGGTTCTGCGATATAAGGCTGTGCCTGATAGTTTGTGCCGTCCCAGTTCACGTGTTCGATGCCGAGTGTGGGGTGTCTGGGATCGAGGATCTCGAACTTTCGGTATTCGTTGCCACCGTCGAAGATCAGTCGTCGCTGGTGCTGCCACTGGAGTCCGTTCTGACTGATATAACTGGGTCGTACGTTCCTGCGCCAGTTGTCCTCCCGTGCATTCTGCATCACCACCGTCTGGATCTGATCCTCAGGACTAGTCACCAGTTGGTTGTTGTAGTTCAGGTTGAAACTCACCTGCTGGTGACACTCATTGGTGTCGATGTCGGTATTCGTGGTGACAGCGATCGAGAGTCCCATCGTCTGTTCCGTCACCATAAACTCCACCGTGGCGATATCCTCATCCTCTCCGTCCTCCATGATGTGCAGTCGGTAGTTGCCGCTCATGATCAGCCGACATCTGTCGTTGGGGATCTGCAGATCGTAGTGGGTATAGGGAACGGTGGTGTTGATGCTGCGCTCATACTGTTCGATCACATTGTGGTTGAACCCCTGCAGCCAGTCACTCTCAAAGAGTTCCTGAGAGGTGGTCCAGTCAGCCTCACAGCGTTCCAGACGATACACGTAGCGATGATAGTCGTGTGACAGTTCGTCGAAGCCGATATACAACACGTCATCCCCCTTGAGTTGCATCACGGCAGGCGAGAGCCAGTCTTGGTTCACGACGGCCTGCAGCGATTTTACCTCAGGCCTGTAGGTCCTGTTCTCTGCTGGTGCAACGGTGGTCAGCAGCAGTGCGGTGAGACTAAGGATGATTTGTTTCATACGCAGTGGTTTTATTCGTGGTGATAGGGCTCGCCCTTGATGATCGTACAGGCCCGATACACTTGTTCTGTAAACACCAGTCTGATCATCTGGTGGGAGAACGTCATCTTCGAGAGCGACAACTGTTCGTTGGCACGGGCATAGACGGCAGGGGAGAAGCCGTAAGGGCCTCCGATGACGAAGATCAGTCTGCGGGCTGTGTTGCGTTTCTGTTCCAGCCAACGGGCAAACTCGATACTGCGCCATTCCCGTCCATGTTCATCCAACAGCACGACGGTATCCGACGGCTGGATCTGTTTCAGGATCAATTCGCCTTCGGCAGTCTTCTGCTGTTCCTCCGACAGACTCTTGGTGTTCTTGAGTTCTGGGATCGTCACGAGTTCAAAGGGCATATAGTGTCCGATGCGCTCCACGTAGTCCGTGATGCCAGCCTGGAAATGCTTGTCTGTGGTCTTGCCGACGAGAATGAGAAGCGTTTTCATACCTTATTGGATCGTTTCGTTAGCGATAAACTCATCAAACTGACTCTGGTAGCCGTTGAACACGTTGATGTCCACCTCTCCCTGGATGCCAGCCACCCGTCCGTCGGGACAGAGTTGCCAGTAGGTCAGACGCACGTCGGGCTTATACTCGCTGTAGCGGGCAATCCACACACGGTAGTCACGCTTCAGTTCGGGCTGGTCTGCGAGGTAGTTGTTCACGAACATCTGGTTCACATAGAGCACAGGCTTCACACCCGTCCAACGCTCCACCTCATCGAGCCACACGCGGATATGACGGAACATCGCCTCGGGACCGCCCATCTGCTGGATCTGCGCCTTGCTGGGCTCCACATCGAGCACAGGGGGCAGGTCGCCTGAACGGAACAGGGTGTTACGGATGAAGTGCTTGGCCTGGGCAGCACCAGAGGTCTTCGTCGAGAAGAAGTGGTATGCCCCTGTACGGATGCCGTGCTTACGGGCCTGGGCGTAGTCGTTCACATAGAACTTATTGCGTACAGAGGTGCCCTCTGTCGATTTGATATACACGAACGAGACGGGGTAGTCGGCCTTGCCCCTCACATTCTGGCTGCCGTTCTTTCCCACATGGGTGATACGCAACTGATCCCAGAGGATCGGAGCCGGCTTGCGCCCCTTACCATGCTGATAACGGGCGATGTCGATACCGTAGATGCGTTCTGAAGTGTATCTCATACGTTCGCCCATGAAACGCCCCTTGCGCCATTCACCAACTCTCAGACGGGGATTATCCTTGTCGGTGACCAACATCTCCAGACCGAAACCCTGTCGCCGGTCCTGTTCCCAACGTCCTTCGTAATAACTGCCGTCGGCAGCGAGATACGAACCGTGTCCGCTGGCACCCGTCTGGGAGAAGTCGCCCTGATAGGTACCTGTCGAGTCAGCCCGGATAGCCGTCACGATGGTGTCGGCCTGACAGAAGGCGAGGAGGGTGCGTCCCAAGGTGTCGAGGGTGATGGCAGTGCCCTCACGCTCATAATCCTTCCAGGTTCCTACGTTACGGAGGGTCACATGCGGATTGATCTCGATATGATGGCGCTTGCCTTCAATGAAGCCCACCACCACCTCGTAGCCCTCATCCTGTACGTTATGACGATCCAGATAATATTTGATCTCTGCCTGTATCTTCGGATCCCCCTCCAGGCTAGTATCTCTAGTCATGCTAGTCATGCAAGAAATGCTAGTTATGCTAGCCAGGCTATTCCCCTTCACCGCAGGGCGGGGGAGTGCATAGGTGGCACCTATCAGTGCCACAAAGGGTAAGGTAATATATAATAATGTCTTTTTCATCTTTCTGGGTGCAAAGATAATATAAATAATTAGAAAAAGCATGGCAGAAAGAAAATTTTTTCGTATCTTTGCCAGCACAACTAGATAATATAATAAGGTATGAAGGATTTTAATTTCTATGCACCGACACGGGTGGTGTTCGGACGCGAGTCGGAAGAGAAACTTCCACAGTTGATTCAGCAGTATGGCGGCGGAAAGGTACTGGTACACTATGGTGGTGGCAGTGCCCGTCGCTCAGGTTTGTTAGATAAGGTCGAGAAGATGCTCACAGAGGCAGGTTTTGCCTTTGTGGAGTTGGGTGGCGTCGTGCCTAATCCCTTACTGTCGAAGGTGAAGGAGGGTATCGAACTCTGTCGCAAGGAGAAAGTGAATTTCATCCTGGCAGTCGGTGGCGGTAGTGTGATCGACTCTGCCAAGGCCATCGGCTATGGTGTGGGGTATCCAGGTGACGTGTGGGACTTCTGGGACGGGAAGGCTACACCTCAGTCGTGTCTCCCCATCGGTGTGATGCTCACGATCCCCGCTGCAGGCTCGGAGATGTCGTCGAGTTGTGTCGTCACCAACGATGAGGGGATGCTGAAGCGAGGCTTTAACAGTGACCTCTGTCGTTGTAAGTTTGCCATCATGAACCCGGAGCGCACCTATACCTTACCAGATTACCAGACGGCTGCAGGTGCCACCGATATCATGATGCACACGATGGAACGTTACTTCTCGAAATACGAGGATGCCCTGTTGACGGATGCCATTGCCGAGGCTTTGTTGAAGACGGTCATGGCGGCTGCCAAGGAAGTGTTGATCTCGCCAGATGACTATACCTATCGGGCTGCCATCATGTGGGCCAGTTCGCTGTCGCATAACGACCTGACGGAGTGTGGTACGGAGAAGGACTTCGCCAGTCATCGACTGGAGCACGAACTCTCAGGACTCTTCGGTGTCACCCATGGTGCAGGCTTAGCCGCTATCTGGGGTTCCTGGGCACGTTATGTGATGGAGAAGCATTTGACACGTTTCGAGAAGTTCGCCGTCAACGTGATGGGTGTGCTTCAGGATTTTACCAATCCCCGTATGACTGCCCTGCGTGGTATCGAGGCGATGGAGGCCTTCTTCGTGGAGATCGGTATGCCGACAAGTATCCCAGAACTGATCGGTCGGAAGGCGACTGATGAGGAGATTGCCATCATGGCGGATAAGTGCAGTCGTGGTGGGACGATCACCATCGGTGCGATGGAGGTACTCGAACAAGACGATATGACGGAGATTTATCAGTTGGCAAACGAGTAAAATGACAAAATGATAGCATTTTCAACAAAAAAGTGACGAAAAATTTGTTTGTTACGAAGAATATGTTTACTTTTGCAGCCGAATTAATAAGAAACGACAAGTATGAAGAGTCTGAATCTACTTAACGCCATTATTATTATTCGACTGCAGGGCGCGGCCGGAAGTGATAAGGTGTGGAGTTAGATTAAACAAAGATTAATCATTAATTATTAAGATAACGAGCCTTTCTCACTTCCGAGTGTGAAAGGCTTTAATTTTTATTAGAGTTATGAGTGACAGATTGTTTATTTTCGACACAACGCTTCGCGACGGTGAACAGGTGCCCGGCTGCCAGTTGAACACCGTAGAGAAGATTCAGGTGGCAAAAGCACTTGAACAACTCGGCGTGGATGTGATCGAAGCAGGATTCCCTATTTCGTCGCCTGGCGACTTCAACTCCGTGATTGAAATCTCTAAAGCCGTCACATGGCCCGTCATCTGTGCCTTGACACGTGCTGTGGAACGCGACATCGATGTGGCCTTCGAGGCGCTGAAGTATGCCAAGCACAAGCGTATCCACACAGGTATCGGCACCAGCGACGAACACATCAAGTACAAGTTCAACTCCACCCGTGAGGAGATTCTGGAGCGTGCTGTGGCTGCCACGAAGTATGCCAAGCGCTTCGTCGATGATGTGGAGTTCTATTGTGAGGATGCAGGTCGCACCGACAATGCGTATCTCGCCCAGGTGGTGGAGGCAGTGATCAAGGCTGGTGCCACCGTTGTGAATATCCCTGATACCACAGGCTACTGTCTGCCCCAGGAATATTTCGAGAAGATCAAGTATCTGAAGGAGCATGTCGATCATATCGATCAGGCCATCCTCTCTACCCATTGTCACAACGACTTAGGTATGGCGACTGCCAACACCCTGAATGGTGTGCTGGCAGGTGCGCGACAGGTGGAGGTGACCATCAACGGCATCGGCGAACGGGCTGGTAACACCTCCCTCGAGGAGATCGCCATGATTCTGAAATGTCATAAGAGCATCGGCATCGAGACGAACATCAACACCACGAAGATCTATCCCACGAGTCGCATGGTGTCGTCGCTGATGAACATGCCCGTACAACCCAATAAGGCTATCGTGGGACGAAATGCCTTCGCCCATTCCAGCGGCATCCATCAGGATGGCGTGCTGAAGAATGTCCACACCTATGAGATCATGGACCCCAAGGATGTGGGTATCGACGACAACTCGATCGTACTGACAGCCCGTTCTGGACGCGCTGCCCTGAAGCACCGTCTGCATGTGAACGGTGTGGATCTCGAAGAAGAGAAACTCGACAAGGTCTATGAGAAGTTCCTGATCCTGGCCGACCAGAAGAAGGAGGTGACGGATGCCGATGCTTTGATGCTGGCTGGTGCAGATACGGCTGATACCCACGCCGTGCGTCTCGACTTCCTGCAAGTCACCACGGGTAAGGGTGTCAGGTCGGTGGCTTCCATCGGTCTCGACATCTCTGGTCAGAAGTTCGAGGCGGCAGCCTCAGGCAATGGTCCTGTCGATGCTGCCATCAAGGCTTTGAAAAAGATCATCATGAAACAGATGACTTTGAAGGAGTTTACGATCCAGGCCATCTCGAAAGGCTCCGACGATGTGGGTAAGGTCCACATGCAGGTGGAGTACGATGGCTCCCTCTACTATGGCTTCGGTGCCAATACCGACATCGTGACGGCCTCTGTCGAAGCCTATATCGACTGTATCAACAAATTCAAAACGCCAGACGAATGAATACATTATTTGATAAGATCTGGGATGCGCACGTGGTGCAACAGGTACCCGACGGACCTACCCAGTTGTATATCGATCGCCTCTACTGTCATGAGGTCACCTCACCCCAGGCCTTCGATGGTATGCGGGCACGTGGGCTGAAGTGCTTCCGTCCTGCACAGATCTATTGCATGCCGGATCACAACACCCCGACGCATGATCAGGACAAACCCATCGCCGATCCTGTCTCAAAGAAACAGGTGGATACTTTAGCCAAGAATGCTCATGACTTCGGACTGACGCACTATGGCATGATGTCTCCTGATAACGGTATCATCCACGTGGTGGGTCCTGAGAAGGGACTGTCCCTACCGGGAATGACCATCGTCTGTGGCGACTCCCACACCTCGACACATGGCGCGATGGGTGCTGTGGCTTTTGGCATCGGCACTTCTGAGGTGGAGATGGTGATGGCCTCGCAGTGTATCCTCCAGCAGAAACCCAAGTCGATGCGGATCACCATCAACGGTCAGCTCGGCAAGGGTGTCACCGCCAAGGATGTCGCCCTCTATCTCATGGCGCAACTCACCACCTCAGGTGCAACAGGCTACTTTGTCGAGTATGCGGGCGATGTGATTACCGCTTTATCTATGGAGGGCCGACTGACGCTCTGTAACCTCTCTATTGAGATGGGTGCCCGTGGCGGTTTCATCGCCCCTGACGAGACCACTTTTGCCTATCTTCAGGGGCGGCCGTTCGCACCCAAGGGAGACGACTGGGACAAAGCGGTGGCTTATTGGAAGACTTTGAAGAGCGGACCCGACGCCGTGTTTGATAAGGAACTCACCTTCGACGCTGCTGACATCGAACCCCGTATCACCTATGGCACCAACCCTGGCATGGGTATCGGCATCACGGAAACGGTCCCTTCTGCCGAACCCCCTAAGTTAGGGGGCAGGGGGTCTGAACAAGCAGGTCTGGAAAAAGCCCTTAAATACATGCAATTCCAGCCTGGCCAGTCACTCTTAGGTACAAAGGTGGATTACGTCTTCCTCGGTGCCTGTACTAACGGACGCATCGAAGACTTCCGTGCCTTTGCCTCCATCGTTCAGGGACGTCAGAAGGCAGCCGACGTCATCGCCTGGCTCGTACCTGGTTCTTGGGCTGTTGACAAGCAGATCCGTGAAGAAGGACTCGACAAGATACTGGAAGCAGCAGGCTTCGAGATTCGTCAGCCAGGTTGTTCGGCTTGTCTGGCGATGAACGACGACAAGATCCCCGCTGGCAAACTCAGTGTCTCAACCTCTAATCGCAACTTCGAAGGTCGCCAGGGCCCTGGTGCCCGCACGATCCTCGCATCCCCTCTCACCGCCGCTGCCGCAGCAGTAACGGGTGTGATAACTGATCCTAGAGATTTAATGTAGCAACGGACTACACGACTAAAAGGACTGATTAACAACTGAAAAAAGTCCTTAAGTCCTGAAGTCCGTTGCCAAAAAAAATAAAGAAATGAAGCAGAAATTCGACGTTATAACATCCACTTGCGTGCCACTTCCTTTGGAGAATGTGGATACTGACCAGATCATCCCGGCACGCTTCCTCAAGGCAACCACCCGTGAGGAGAAGTTTTTTGGCGACAACCTCTTCCGTGACTGGCGCTATCAGGCTGACGGCACACCCAACAAGGACTTTGTGCTCAACGATCCCACCTACGGCGGATGCATCCTCGTGGCAGGTAAGAACTTCGGTTCGGGTTCCTCTCGCGAACATGCTGCCTGGGCGATTGCAGGCTATGGTTTCCGCGTGGTCATCAGCTCGTTCTTTGCTGATATCCACAAGAACAACGAACTCAACAACTTCGTACTTCCCGTACAGGTCAGCGAGTCGTTCCTCTCAGAACTCTTCCAGTCGATCCGCGAGAACCCTACGATGCAGGTGACAGTTGATCTCCCCAACCAGACCGTTACGAATACGGCTACTGGTACCAGTGAGCACTTCGACATCAACGGCTATAAGAAACACTGCCTGATGAACGGACTCGACGACATCGACTTCCTCGTACAGAATCAAGATAAGACAATACAATGGGAACAGCAGAACAAGTAGGAAAATACAAAGGCATGCGCCCCTTCGTGGAGATCATGGACTCCACCTTGCGCGACGGTGAGCAGACCAGTGGTGTCAGTTTCCTGCCCCATGAGAAACTCATCATTGCCCGTATGCTGCTCAACGATCTGAATGTCGATCGTATCGAGGTGGCATCGGCCCGCGTCTCCGAAGGCGAGAAAGAGGCCGTCGGCATGATCTGCCGTTATGCGGCGAAGATCGACAAACTCGAACATGTCGAGGTACTCGGCTTCGTGGATGGCGGACAGAGTGTTGACTGGATCCTCAGTTGTGGCGGTAAGACCATCAACCTCCTGGCGAAGGGCTCCCTGCGCCATTGTCAGGAACAGTTGCAGAAGACACCCGAGGCCCATATCGACGATATCCTCCGTGAGGTGCAGTATGCCCGTCAGAAGGGCCTCACCGTCAACCTCTACCTCGAGGACTGGTCGAACGGCATGAAGGATTCGCCCTTCTATGTCTATCAACTGATGGATGCCCTCTGCGACTGCGGTATCCGTCGATTCATGCTGCCCGACACACTGGGTATCATGAACCCCCTGCAGTGTATCGAGTACTTCCGTAAAATGATCAAGCGTTATCCCGATACCCACTTCGACTTCCACGCCCACAACGACTACGATCTGGCGGTGTCCAACTCACTGGCAGCCGTTCTCAGTGGTGCCAAGGGTCTGCATGTCACTGTCAATGGACTAGGGGAGCGCTGTGGTAATGCCCCGCTGTCGAGTGTGCAGGTGATCCTCAAGGATCAGTTCCATGCCAAGACCAACATCCATGAGGACAAACTCAATGATATCTCGCGCCTCGTGGAGAGTTATAGTGGTATCGCCGTGGCCCCCAATCAGCCCATCATTGGTGATAATGTGTTCACCCAGGTGGCTGGTGTCCATGCCGATGGCGACAAGAAGAACGGACTCTACCAGAACGAACTGGTGCCAGAGCGCTTCGGACGTCGTCGTGAGTATGCCTTGGGTAAGAACAGCGGTAAGGCGAATATTGCCAAAAATCTTGAAGAACTCGGACTGGAACTCACCCCCGAACAGACCCGTCGCGTCACGCAGCGTATCACCGAACTGGGCGATAAGAAAGAGCGAGTCACCATCGACGATCTGCCCTTCATTGTGAGTGATGTGCTGAAGCACGATGCCCCCGAGGACAAGGTCAAACTGCTCAGTTATGTGGTCTCCACCGCCTACGGTCTGAAGCCCGGTGCGAATATCAAGGTCGAGATCAACGGACAGGCCTACGAGGCAAGTGCCACGGGTGACGGTCAGTATGATGCCTTCGTGAAATCCTTGCGTTACATTTACCGCAAGTACCTCGACCGCACGTTCCCGTTGCTGCAGAACTATCAGGTGAGCATCCCCCCGGGAGGTCGTACCGATGCCTTGGTGCAGACCGTCATCACCTGGAACGACAACGGACGCATCTTCCGCACCCGCGGACTCGATGCCGACCAGACCGAAGCCGCCATCAAGGCCACCTTCAAAATGCTGAATATTTACGAAAACGAAAAAACGAACGAATTATGAAACTGAAAATTGCGATTCTCGAGGGCGATGGTATCGGACCTGAGATCATGAAACAAGGAGTAGCCGTGCTCGACGCCATTGCCGAGAAGTGCGGACATGAGTTTGAATACGAGACCGCCATCTGTGGCGCCCACGCCATTGATGTCTGTGGTGATCCCTATCCCGACAGCACCCACGAAGTGTGTATGCGAGCCGATGCCGTGTTCTTCGCTGCCGTAGGCGATCTGCGCTTCGACAACGATCCCACTTTGCCCATCCGTCCTGAGACGGGTCTGCTCGCCATGCGTAAGAAACTGGGACTCTTCGCCAATGTGCGTCCCGTGGCCACCTTCGACTGTCTGCTGCATAAGTCACCCCTGAAGGATGAACTCCTGCGTGGTGCCGACTTCGTGGTGCTCCGTGAACTCACGGGCGGTATGTACTTTGGTGAGAAATATCAGGACAACGATAAGGCTTACGACACCGACATCTACACCCGTCCTGAGATCGAGCGTATCCTCAAGGTAGGCTTCGAGATGGCTCAGAAGCGTCGTCGTCACCTCACGGTGGTGGATAAGGCAAACGTTCTCGCCTCCAGTCGTCTGTGGCGTCAGATCGCCCAGGAGATGGAACCGCAGTATCCCGACGTGAAGACCGACTATATGTTTATCGACAACGCCTCGATGCGCGTGCTCACTGAACCCCGTTTCTTCGATGTCATCGTGACGGAGAACACCTTCGGCGACATCCTCACCGACGAGACCTCCTGCATCACGGGATCAATGGGACTGCAGCCCTCCAGTTCACTGGGCGAGCACACCCCGCTCTTCGAACCCGTACACGGCTCATGGCCGCAGGCAGCGGGTCAGAACCTCGCCAACCCCCTGGCACAGATCCTCTCAGGCGCCATGCTCTTGGAGCACTTCGGACTCGAGAAGGAAGGAGCCCTCGTACGCGAGGCCGTCAACGCCTCCCTCGATGCCAACGTGCGTACCCCTGAAATCCAGGTCGAGGGTGGAAAGAAATACGGCACGCGAGAGGTCGGAGAGTGGATTGTCAACTATATCAAGAATGCATAGATTGTTAATAATGAGCCTGTTGTTGATGGCGGTCTGCGCACAGGCGCAGACGCCTCAGCAATGGCGTGACTCTGTCAGTGTCCTGATGGAGCAGATCCGTCTGCATCCCAACGACATCGAACTCCGTCTGAAGAAGGCCGAGGCGAACATCAACCTGGAGCAGTGGGACTATGCCATCTCCGAATATGGCGACGTGCTGCGCCTCGATGAGAAGAATCTCGCCGCCCTGTATTTCCGTGCCTACTGTCATTCCCGTCAGCAGCACTACGATCTGGCGAAGGTGGATTACGAGACCTTCATCCAACTTGATCCCTCTTATCTCGAAGCTCATCTCGGACTGGCTCACACGCTTCAGAAAATGGGTAGGAAAGGGGAAACCCTCGACCAACTCAACCGTTGCGTGCAACTCTTCCCCGACGAGGCCGATGCCTATGCAGCCCGGGCTGCCTACGAGACCGAACAGCAACTCTACGACGTGGCTCTCTTCGACTGGGACGAGGCCATCCGCCTGAAGCCCAAGAATGTGGAGTATGCCGTTTCCAAGGTCGATGTCTTCCTGCGACAGGGGCGTATCCTCGACGCCCGTCTTGCCCTCGATGATCTCGTGCGCCAGGGCACCCCTCGTGCAGCCCTTAAAGAGTGGTATGACCGTTGTCGATAACCCTAAAAGAGAAACCCCATGAACATCATCCGTCACCGCCTCCTCGCCCTGCTGCTCCTCCTCGTCACCACCGTCAGCCTCCAGGCTCAGATTCCCGACGAGGTCACCTTCCTGTTGCGGAAATGTGCTGAGGCGATGGGCCATCCCGACGGTGTCGAATACGAGATGACGATCAAGGCGAAATACACCGTCATCACCGTCATGAAAGGACAGATCAACGCCTTTGCCAAGGACAAGAGAAACAAATTCTTCCTGACCATGCGGATTCTCGACCAACATACCAAGTCGGCGGGCGGCTTCGATGGTGTCAACCAGTGGAAATACCAGCAGGGCATGGAGCGCGACACCATCTACATCAGGAAGGCAAATGAACAGACGAAGAGCGACTACGACCTCAACTTCCACATCGACCTCGAATACCGCAAGGCCACGCTCACCGAACGTTTCGGCAACTATGTCATCACTTTCACCCAGCCCAAGACGGCTGGCTCTCCCAAGAAGGTCACGATGACCATCAGTGGCAAGGACTACCTCTTCCGTGAGATGGAGACCAGCAACGAGGGCACCACGATGACCATGCGACTCACTCACTTCCGTGTCGGTGTCCCCGACGACATCTTCACCTTCGATCCCAACCAATACCCCGATGCCGTCATTATGGAAAGGGTAGAATAAAAATAGTGATGAATCCTCGACCTAAGCCGAGGATTCTCTCTTTACGGTCCCTGTGGTTCGGCAGGCTCACCAACCGTACGGTCCCTGAGCCTGTCGAAGGGCTAAAGTCCCATACAAGATGTGGCACCCAGTGCAGTCAGGATCGCACTCGCGATTGACGCAATTAACTGCACAATAAACTTAGTTGTCTCTTTCTTATTCATAATTTCCTCCTTTCTTTTTTACCCTTTTACCTTTTTACTTTTAATTTAATACTGGGGGCAGTCCCTAAGACTGAGCCTGCCCCCAAGATTAAGTCCCCAAGATTAATCAATTACCGCCCTCGGGATAATCGTCCTCAGGATCTGATGGGGTAGGGATGATACCGCTGCCATTGTGTACGGTCCCTGAGCCACCATTCTCAACGGTTCCTGAGCCTGTCGAAGGATTCTCATTGTCCTCAATATCGCCCGAGTCGCCCGAGGTCACACGCTTCAGCACGTTACCATCCTCATCGAGGCAGGTGATCTGGATAGAGGTGTTCTTCAGTTCGTCCTTCACATCGACATTCGGGGTGAAGATGATACGACGCACGCTGATCAGGTTAGCCTTCACATCCTCCAGTTTCTCGACAGCCTTGGAGCGAACCCCGAAGCGCATCGTGCCAAGACCAGGCAGGGGGATGGAGTGACCTTCCGTTGCCCAGGTGCGGATCACCTCGCCAGCAGCATCCCAAGCTGCCTTGATCACACCAGATGAGATACCTGAGTGGGTAGCAGCCTCCTGGAACACCTTCTTCTCAGTGATAGGCACGTAGAGGTCGGGACGCATCACGAACTTCTTACCTGGGTTCTTACCAATTTTCACTTCACGCAGTTGTGCAATTACTTTAATAGCCATAATTCATTTGTTTGTTCGAATAGTTGAGTAATGTTAAAGTTTTTCTTTGTCGCTTTCAAGCGCTTTTAGAGGCACTATTAAATTAAAATCTTGCTACCATTAATGCGCGCAAAATCTAGATTTAAATCTAGCAAAATTTCTCCTTAATCATGCATCTGTGCGTCTTTCATAATGACAGTGCAAAGGTACAAAAAATTCTAATACAAACCAAATTTTTATCGAATTATTTTTCGATTATTTTTGAGCAGTTTTCGAGGTGCAACGAGCAACTTAGCAACACGCAACATTTCGAAAACGTCAAAATCAGGAGGAAGGCTTTATATTATATATTATATTATATATATTATAATATATATAATATAATATATAATTAATATATAATAAAATTGAAATTCATCTTCCTTCCCCAAATTCACATTCCTCAAATGGTGCATGTTGCAATGGTGCGTGTTGCGCTAATCTTATCAAGGACTTGGTGCGTTGATGCTGACATTGATCTCTGAATAGAAATCGCGCACAAAGATGAAATCCGTGAGGGCAAAATCTGTATGGCGATAGAGGTGAAGGAATTGATTCGTTAAATTCAGATCCTTCATAAGACCTTCGTCAATCCCCTCTAACTTCTGAGAGGAAGAATCGTTGATGCCAGTGAACGACTCAAATGAATAGTTACTAGCCCTTTTGGTTAAATAATAGGTTGTGATCCCTGATGAGTAGGCTTGATGCCATTGTTGATACAAAAGGGCATCCCACAAATCTTGGCGATCGCCTTTTTGAATAGGGTGGAGCGCTGGATATTTCTTGCCTAAGTAAAGTCTTGCTTCCAGTTTAATCTCGTCTCCATATTCTTGATGCTTGGATATATCTGCATAGATTTGATTGGCTCTGTCGCACATTTCTTTGAGCGCATCAATCAGACTGTCATTAAATGCTTTGATGTCATCAATATAGTCTTTAAGGTGTGACAAAGCTAAATCGTTGATAAGTCTCTTTCTGAGAGATATCAGACATTTTGCTTCCTCATCTTCTGAATCGTCAACCAGATACATATTGATGATGTCCCACTCAATTTCATTGAGAAATCCATTGGTCAATTCTTGGTTCTCTTTCATAGACGGATAATGATATTTTAGTTGGTTATACATAGACACGTTGTAATAGGTGGTTTCGCTCGTTGCTTCAATTTTATCACCCTCTTCATGGACATGGCCGAAGATATGGTGCTTGGGCTTCGACTCCTCGACGATCTGCCTGAGTTGCTGGCATCCGGTATTGTTGTCAAGATGTCCCTCAGCAGGTCCATGAGTGATGAGAAAATCAACACCTTTTGGCACTTTGTTAACTGTCTCCCTAAACATCCATGGACGACAGGCTGCTCCATAGAAACTGATGCCATCAAACTCGATGCCACTGTCTTCCAACAGTACAATGGAAGATGGTATCATCTGCATAGCCTTTTCAGGATTCATCTCGAAAAATACTTCGTGGTTACCTGGCACATAGATTTTCAGTTTGGCATCTTGATGTGAGTACCAATTAAGAAACTTCAAGAATTCATTATCTACATATACCATGTTGTCCTCTTTCAAACAATCACCAGCACAAATCAGTATATCAACATCCTTAGGGATGTTGAGCCGATGGTTGAGCCCATGCGTATCTGAAAACGCAAAGATTTTGTGATTCTTATATTCTATCAACATACGCTTTACTTGATAATGTTTAAAAACAGCATCATTTCCACTTCCTGCTTCATCGACTCCTTGGTGCCTAAGCCGATTTTTATAGGCATTGCTTTCAGGGATTCTGGCAACCCTGCCAACAGTTTCTCTTTCTCAGCCTCTGTTACAGGATACTCAGATGACGCACGCAGACAGATAATCGCGTCATTGTATGGCGAGAAATCCACATCTTGGTATTTGTTGATGGATTCCAGAATATAGTCGATACGTTTGCTTGTATCCCATGTGCGAGAGTCGTAAGGGAAATACTGGCCCTCATCCACCTGATGCAGATAATCCACATCTTCTCGCTGAAACGCCCCGCAACGGGTTAGCTTTAGGATAAAGTTCTCTCGCTGGCTATGCATCTCCAAATATTTTTCCCTGCATTCCACACGATAGTCGCGCTTGCGTTTGCTGCGATTCTTGCTTTCTTTTATCCTCTTCAAACAGAACTCAGCATTAGTATAGAGTGGGGAGCCCTTAGATCTATATTTGCGAGGCGTGGTATGCTTCCAATGGCTAAGTTGAATTCGATAAAGCGCTTCGTCATATTTGTTTTTTTGCTTTCTATGGTAATCGAACGGCCATCCGTCTTCTGGATCAGGCTCATCTCCAAATCCCCAGAATGTGATTGACCAAAGACAATGTGCAGCAACGTCTTTTTCGTCAAGCTGCAGATCCTCAGCCACAACCACTTCTTTGGCCAAGCCAGCCTCCCAGCGAACACCTTCAAGATCATATACAGAAATATAACCTTCTGTATCAAATTCATCCTTATACCACGTGATTTGCACATCCCCACAATCCTCTTTCGAAGGCTCCATGTGTTTCAGCAAGTCCAATGCCTCGCGGAATTGATACATAGAATCTCCTCTTTCTGGTTCAATCGCCTTCAAGTAAGGCAAGATCTCATCAAACGTGTACTTGTCAAATAGTTCTTTCAGTTTCATATAAATCTACTTTGCTTATTATTTCCAAAACAGTTTAATCATACCACCAGGGGTACCGTTCCCTAATATGTGTGAAGAGTGCAGTCCATGCTTCTTTCTCATCAGCCTGGTCAATATGGGTCTGAGCTTCATGCAACAATCTGATGGCTTCTTCCAGATCGATAATGGTCTGACGATGATCGGCATGTGTCTTTCCATATTTTATAAAATCAAGAATTTCCATCAGTTCTGCATTCATGGCTGTCAGCAGACTGCTATAATACAATGACCTGCCGTCCCTCCATTCCATGAGTGTCCTGGCGAGATAGGGCATCATCAGATTTTTGGCCTTGTTGTGTCTGACTTTGCACAGATATACGTCCAAGGTTTCGTCCCACTCGTCCAAATCCGTTGGATCATTCTCGTATTTGGCTCTTACATATTTTCTGTGATTTTTGCGCCTCTCTTCAAGTTGGTTGGTGTAGTGCAGACCTTCACCCTCACTACGCCAATACTCTGCACTTCCGAGTTTCCACAACATCCATGCCGTTTTCGCTTGTTTCCCCATCGTGCGAAACTTAGGAGCCTCTTTTCTCTTGTCCCAAAGCGTATGGTAAAGATGCTCTAGTTCGATAGTGATGCTATCGAAAAGGTCTTGGTAATCGCAATAAGCCGGCCCTTCATTCCTTGTTTTTCTCTTGCTCATAATGATTCTCCTTTGTATTTTTTCTATTTATGCTGCAAAGATAGAAGAAAGGTGCGCAAAAGCAAGACATACCTTTTCAAAAACGTCAAAATGAGCTATTTAGCCGTCTAAAACAAAGCCGTAGGAATACCCAAATAGAGTTTCCCAAACAACTAATTACATCGACAAAAGACATTCTTCTGCCTTCCTTCTTCCCCAAAATTTCTCTTAGGTGCTGTTGCCTTACAACTTCTTGACTATTCATAACCATCATCATATATTTATTAGTTCACGCTGCAAAGATAAGAGAAAGGTGCGCCGGATTGGGGCACACCTCATAGAAGATTATTAAATCAGAAGAAAAAATCTAACTATTCAGAATCCAGATGGCATTTTGGGCTTTTCGATCAGTCAGACCTTCTTTATCGTCTGTCAATACCAGATGTTCTTGCTGCTTTGGGAAGAAATAATCTTCATCATCGAGGATTACAAAGCGATAATCCTTGCCTGCATTCTGAAAGAGCCAAGCATTGATCTCCAAAGCCTTAGATTCACGTAATGGCATGCCCATCATCTCACCAGTCATGGCATCCTGAAAAGAGTTACTGAGTAGGATAGGGGTCATTGAAAAGATTTCGCCAGGCAAACCACGCTCTTTCCATAGCTCCCTCATTCGCATGATACCCTCATTACGCCAAGTCGAAGAGAGGATGATCTTACAGCCCGTCAGCTCCACGATATGCTTCAGATTTGCTATCGCCTCAGGGTCGAACATCGCCCCAAACTCATCAAAGGGATCAATGCCCTCACGTTTCATCTGCTTGGCATATTTGCCAGTATTCAGTACGCCATCAAAATCCAGAAACAGATATTTCTCCATGTTAGTACTTTATTTTTCTGCAAAGATACAAAAATTATCAAATTACACCAACAAATTCGTCTCAATAAAATCTGATGCAGATTCATAGTTTTTTTCCTGAACCATGACAATCACACTTTTTTCATACACAATAGCATCTTCATGAACAAACTGGAGGCTGTCTTTCAAATCACTCTCATCGTCAATCGGCAAATAGTCAATTCCCTCAATAATAGCGATTTTAGAAGGGTAATCAAAGATGCTTAAATTGGAATCATCCCCTAAATAAGCATCTTCTTTCCAGAATGAACCATTTTCAACGTAATCATTCATCTCTTCAGGATAAAAGAAGAATCCATGCTCATAATATTCAGACATTTCTCGCTCTAACCAGTTCCTTTCGTCCTCATCTGAAGCCTCATCAATACGGTCTTTCATCACTTTCGCTATAACCTCTCTCTGTATCTCTTTCTGATATTGAGTATTCACAAAGAGGTGAGCACAACCTTTTTCAGCTAATTCATAGATCAAGTTACTTATGTCTTTTATTGGCTTACTTGACTTCATGAACCAAAGTCCTGGCTCTGATATCTTCTGCATCATTGATTCTGTTACTATCATAAGTTATTTGTTTTTTTGCAAAGATACAAGAAAGGTATGCCGTTTGGAGGCAGAGGATCGAAGAAATAGATGTTTTTACTATTTTCTTAGGTTATAATTTGGTGGTTTCATTGGAAATGGTTACCTTTGTAGCCAGTTAATTAAAAATATGGTATTATGAAAGAGACCCCCAATAAGAATGCTGGTAAAAGAGCAAGTAAACTAATCACAAAATGTGATAAGTTGGAAGAACCGGTCACAAATTGTGACCAGTCCAATGAGGTTGTTGCAAAATGTGACCACCTTGATGAGGTTATCGCAAATTCTTGCCTTGCAAGCGAACAGAGTTCGAGCGGCGAGAACCCCAAAGAAACAGCTCTCAGTCAATATGATATTGAGAAGTTAATCGTAACGATTAGAGGCGAACAAGTCCTTATAGATCAAGACATTGCAAGGATTTATGGAGTGACAACAAAACGTCTAAATGAACAGGCAAAGCGCAACATCGCCAGGTTTCCCAAATCTTTCCGTTTTGAATTAACGAAGGAAGAAGTTGGCGAGGTAGTCGCAAATTGCGACCACCTCCAGACCTTGAAATTTCGCCCCACCTTACCTTATGCTTTTACAGAACAGGGAATAGGCCAATTGTCAACTGTTGTGCATAGTAAGATTGCAATAGAAAGAAGCATTATGATCATGAATGCTTTCGTGGCTATGCGAAGGTATCTGCTTCACAACGCTGGTATTCTGGTGCGAATTGCCCATCTCGAAAAACATCAGATAGAAACTGATCAGAAGATTGACCTCATTCTTGATAAGATGGATGCCAACTCCCCAAAGCTTCTAACTGAACAGATATTCGCTACAGGCTGCGTTTGGGATGCCTGGGCATACGTCTCTGATCTGGTGAGAAGCGCCAAACAGCGCATTGTGTTGATCGATAACTTTGTTGACGATCGCGTGCTGTCGTTGTTAGATAAACGTGGCGATGGGGTAGAGGCGATGATCTATTCCAGATATAGCGAGTCTTTCCTGACTGATCTCCAGAAGCATAATGCCCAGCAACGTGAAATCAAGTTCACACAGTTACCCCATAGGAATCATGACAGGTTCCTGATCATCGATGATGAGGTATATCTGTTGGGGGCTAGTGTGAAGGACATGGGCATCGGCTTATGTGCTATCACCAAAATGCAAACAACTCCAGAGACAGTATTGGGACTATTGGAATAGTATTTTTATTCCAATTTCACACGATGGCTGATTACACGTTTTGCCAACTCCATGTCGATGCAAGAGTTATCGACTTTGGCATAGGCTATCAGTGAATTTGCTATACCTTCCAAGTCACACACACTGCCATTGACAGCCTTAGAGATATACTCGCTGACCTCTGCTGGCATCTTCAGACCGTCTTGTTCGCACTTGGCATTCATAATGTTGATGCATAGCTGCTGATCAGGCATTTCAATCTCAGCAACAAGCCCACATGCAAAGCATTTCACCACATATTCATCCATACCCAGTAAATCTACAGGAGGACGATCGCTTGCCAGAATGATCTGTTTGCCATTACGCAAGAGCTGGTTAAAGATATGGAAAAATGCGTCGAGTGTCTTGGGTGCGTTCACCCACTCCTGAATGTCATCCACAATGAGCATATCAACCGAATGATAGTAGTCGATAAAATCGTTAGTTGTATTCTGACGAACAGAATCAGTGAACTCTCTTTGGAATTGTTGGGCACTGACATACAATACGCGTTTCTGCGGATCCTTCTCTATACAACTAATACCAATGGCATTAATGAGGTGAGTCTTTCCACATCCATTGGGGCCGAAGATAAAGTAAGGATTGCTGGTTGTCTGACCTAGGTTTTCAGCGATGGATAACCCCATCGTGCGTGCCACATTATTGTTCTTGCTCTCAATGAAATTCAGAAATGTCTTCTTAGAATCAAGTTGAGGATTAAACACAAAAGGTGAGCCTTCTTCTAAATTGTTTTTATTCTTCATACGTTCATTGTTTTTATTCATGCCGCAAAGATAAAAGAAAGGTGCGCCGTATGAGGGCACACCTTAAAAGAAAGTGAGAATGTGGATGAATTATTTCGCTAATATGGGGTCTGGGCAGAAGTCTTTGCGCTTACAGGTCTTGCAGTGTTTACCAATCCAGACCTCATCAAACTGGTCCATCGCTTGCGCTACGATTTCAGGCTCATCAGTCAGGATGCCAGCCTCGAAGTTGCGCGTGCCATCAGCTTTCATGCCAATGCCTGCACCAGTGAGATTGGCACTCCCAATATACGCATCCTTGCCATCAAAGATCATCATCTTGAAATGCACCCTTGGGCAAAGCACCCTCTCCAGCCCATCATACAGAATGGGGAACCTGTCAAAGTCCTCCCTGAAGTTTGGTCCTGGCTCCTTGGCATGAATCAGCCTCACAGCCACACCTTTCTTAATCAGTTTAGCCAACACCTCCAAGAATGGCTTTTTCGTTTTCCCATCCTCGATATATAAATCCTTGATATCAGCCGTCCCAATCCACAAAGATTCCTTCACATGCAAAACACGTGAAAGCACTTCTTTGTAGTGGGCGGAGTTAGAAATATAAGTGAGCATTATCAATTCTTGTTATAGCCGAAATCACCTCTCGTAAGCAAAACATTCTTCCAATGAGATTCCCTATTTATAATTGTCTCATCATCAGTGCGCATAGGCCATATTTCCAATAATGACAATTGGAAGAATTTGCGTGCATAATCAAAGCCCTCTTTCTCTATCAAATCAAAAAGCTGATCATTTCCACCATGAGCTGTTCCTGCATAGGTACACCATCTGGACCATATTCCGTATTCTCCATATGCGGAACCAACATACTTCTTCCCGTTGTTCTTGTCAGCAATAAGATATACACCTTTCATATTTTCCAGTGCAACTCTCCAGTCTGTCTTTTCATTATGAGCAAGTACTTCTAAAGTGGAAAAGTCCAGTAGTACATTATCATATCCAGGGAAATCAATTCCTTCATAACACTTTTCTGCAATTTCGCAAACGCTACACGAATCAATGTAATTCTCCAACAAGAAGGCGCGCCCCCTCATTCCTTGATAACTCTCGAAATGTATTACAAGACGACCAATCAAAGGCTTTAGCTTATCTGATAGTTCCACCTCATATCCAACGCTGGTTTCGTTATAATCTTCTAAGCGATTCTTTACCTCGAAGATTCCTCCGAATATGTATTTGTTAGTTCTATGATAGTCATGGATTAGCCCCAAAATGTATTTACGATTAAAGACATCCTTGGTTCCCTTGCCTCTCCATTCATTCCAATATTTCCATTCTTCGAAATCACGTGCGAACACATCAAGGGGCTGCGTCTCACCATTATACTTAGCAAGATGTAATTTATATTCTCGCATCTCTTCTGCGGAAAGTCCCAGAAGGTCATTTAACTTATATTCTTCCATATAATCTTATTTATAATTCCTCGAAATACAGATCCTTGATATCAGCCGCCCCAATCCACAAAGACTCCTTCACATGTAAAACACGTGAAAGCACTTCTTTGTAGTGGATATAACTCAATTAGACATCTAATCCTTGCGTACATTCTATTAGTTTCCCTATTTCTTCAGAAATGCGTTCAATCATTTTGCCGTCAATGATATCTTTTAATGAATCGGGGGTGTTCCAGTTTGAAGGGTAAAAATCTCTCCAAATCCAATTTTGGTTAATTTTATCTTTCGAGGTTACCCTTCCCCATAATTCATCCCAACATTTTATATCCTCACGTTTTTTATTGTCCTTTTTATGGAAACCTATAATCAAGTTACTTAAACCTCTCTTTTCAAATTCCATTTGAATATAGAAGTTCTTCCATTCTGGATGACAAAAAGACCAACCTGCATATGAATCTGTCATCCAACCGTTGTTTTCTACAAAACTTAACTCCAAGCCCTTTGTTTTTGCTAAGGACATTAGTTGCGGACGTAGAGTCTTATTAATGATATTACATATCACTCCATTTAGATTATTCGCAATGACAAATAACGTGTCCAAATATTCTTTTTTAGACATTATCTCCAGAACATCATTTTGATTGTCCATATCATTCATATCACTATAAGTTAATTGTTTCAATGTTTCTATATATTGTATAATTGTTTCTCTTACCAATGGATGACGAACCGAAAGTCCTACACATTGATTCAACCATGAGATTATATCATATTTGTATGAGAGACAAATATAATCATCTGATTTAAGACCGCAGAGAGATCCTTCTGAAGGTTCGTGACCATCTAATGTAAGATATACAAGTCGATATCTGTTTTTATCACTTTTACATTTTTCTTGTGCATAATTCCAGTATCGTTTCATTTGATTATCTTGATCGCCTGCATATATTTTATTTTCAATAATGACATAGCAGCCATTATTGTCTTCTATGCAGATATCTATTCGACCTCCATGATCACCCTTAATCGGTCCAATATCTTTCTCCACAATAACATTCTTTATGGATAAGGTGTCAAAAATGAAACCACGCTTACTATCATCACCAACACTTTTATTCGAGATTTCATCTATGAAGATTTTTAGAAACTTTTCACCTAATCCATGATTACCATAAGGATTTAGTAGCTCTGCAATAAATGCAGAGTGTAGTTTAACCTCACTAGTTGAAACCCCCATCACATTGAATATGTTGAAGTTCTCGCCTCGTGCACGCTTTGCTTCTTGCAGTGTCTTTTCTCGGTCTATTATTTCCTTAATAGCATTTAATAGTTTCTCTAGTTCTGTCATATTTCAACTTTTTTGTTCAACTTCACGAAATTAATGTTCTTAGCAATTTCTCTACTGTCTTATTTTTCACTATCTATTCAATATTTATCGCCTTGGACCATACATCTTTGACCTTCTTGATGACATTGATATAGCAATTATATGCTTGGTCAAATTCGTTGGCGCCAAACTTCTGATATATCTTGTACATTGGAGTGTACCATGATAATAATTCTTTGAACTGTTTGATGATAGTTTCTGTGAGCTTTGCTCCCTTTCTTGTACTTTCAGAGTCAAGATACAATACACATTCCAAGTCTTTTGTGATACTAACATAGAAACTGTAGCCATCTGTTTTGTATTTAGTACAGATAGGTGAACCTATTGGGTCTTTCTCGGAAAAGATAAGGTCTGGAATATCCTTTCTCAGATTTTCTTTCATCCCTTCAAATATTCCTTGGCGAGTTTTTTCTAAGATCTTCTTAACCTGAGCCATTTCTGCCTTTCTTCTTTCAAGATCTTCAGATAACTTAATGACTCGTTCCTGATCATCTTTGCATTTGTCAAGTGCAAGATAATCTAGTGAAAGTACTACATCCTTTTTCATATATATATTGTTATTTAGTCCAACTTCACGAAATCAAAATCAAATTTGGAGCAGTTGGCGCGCTTGTAGTCGAATTGGAACAAGCGCATGTATTGCTCTTGGATCTCCACAGCGCCATTGTAGAATGGGTCTGTGGTGTGCTGGCGAGTGGTAACAGTGATGACCATATCAGGGGTTAACACTGTGCCATTGGCTCGTTTGATACGCTTTGGAGTGATACGAAATACTTTACTCATTGGCTTTTAGCTATTTTATTAGTGTGCAAATATAAGGATTATTATTGAAATCTGCAAGAAGACATCCATAAAAAGTAGATGTATAAGGTGATTAACTCTTTTCCTCAGACGTGTCATCTGGAGTGGGTGAATAGAATTTCTCTATACAGATATCCACCAAAGCCATCCTTGAGATCTCTGGCTCACTCTTAACCTTTTCATAAGTTTTATAATACCAAGAATAACGTTTGGTTATAAAATGAGCAGCATCCTCGTACAGTTTTTGCTCTTTCTTATTGACTGTTACTGTTAAAATTTCATCAAATACAGGTAATTCTATCGTTACTTTCTCTTCATCCTTACTCCAATAATTTATAAACGGGTGTACTGATATGTCAAGCATCGTCATGAGTGCAATCTGATGCTCTGTTTTACAATCCTTATAATACTGATTATATAGCCTGTATCTATCCCAAGCATGATAAGCCGCTTTTTCATACTCTGCGATGCGACTTTTTTTAATATCCACACTGAGTAACCAATTGAACACGCGTATATCTAACGAAACCTTCATATTTCTTTCTTTAATTTTACTGATGAATGCCGCAAAGATACAAGAAAGGTGTGCCGAATTGGGGCACACCTATAAAGAAAATGAATGCTGACTTAGGTAATCAAGAACAATTTTGTATTTCTTTAATCTTGTCTAAAATTCTTTCTTCTGATGACTTTATACTCTTAATAAACGATCTGTAATCAACAGATGATTGTGGCACATGAAATGGCAATAAATAGATGAATCCATTATGCCCCATTAATTGGAACTTACTCCATTTTGTATTGTTTTCATCAGGGAACAAATAACCGCCATTATTTGCCTTTGTACAATACATATATGTTATAACTTGATAAAGATCTTCTCTTCCTACACCACTATTTAGATGTTTATATTTGGCATCGATAATAATATTGATAAAACTATTATCTTTATAATAGAAATCTGGATAAAATGTTTGGGAATAGCCCATTGTTCCCTTTTCTGCATTTGCTTCTAAAAACATAGGCAACCCACCACGTTTTAATTTGTTCTCTGCATGAGTAAAATTGCATTTCTTCAAAATCGTGTTCAGATACTCTTCCCATAACCAGGCACCATCAAACAAAACACCATGGATCTTGTCCTTCTCTTTTCCATATTTCAATGTTTCGTGCCTTAGAATATGCACACATAATTGTTGCAGATCCCTGTATTTAGTAAAGTAAGGATGCACTTTCGGACGTCGATGCATATTGAGGACCTTCATACGGTCTCGTTGATTATAGGATGGCGTGACTTGCACTATTTGATTCACGTATTCTATCATTTCAGCATCTTTGTTTAAAATGCTAGAACCGAATGGATGATGTTTAATATATTCAATGGTATGGCGAATCAACTGAGTCATTGAGTTATCAAAACTACGCTCATGTGTTGAATAACTGACAGCGCCTTTGAAAGGTATATCGTGACGTATGAAACGGTTTACATCAATGACTCCTTTGACTTTTGCGTCGTCGTAAAAACGTGTTTGGTATTCTTTGAAAAGCCCTTGCGACAATGCATTCTTTAACATCATGGGGAACAAGAAGAGAAGGAAATCTAACACCTTGTCCTCTCGGCTATTTGTGTGTTCTAAATCAAAGATATTGATAGCGAACACCTTTTGTAGAAGATAATAAAGAAAGAAATCTTGCGCATCCTCATCTACTACTCCATTATGTTTCTTGTGTGTGAAACGAGAATGAATACTAACAGAAGTGTCATTCACCCCTACAAACCCCATTAAATTACCTGTGCAGGCCTTAACTGACACACATTCTGTTCCTTCATACTGTGCATCACGTAATGTAAGAATTGACAAATCGCTTATTCCATCTTTCAATTCAGAAAAGGAGTGTGGAAACACCAACAAATCAGGAGCATTTTGCAAACGACCGATATTTGCTATTTGGAGAATATCGGAGATGCAATCCTTTTCTATGGGTGTCCCATCGGAATAGTTGTCTGTCAAGTGAACAATCTTAGGCATTTTGAGAAGGTTCTTTTATGACTTTTCCGTTTTCTTTCTTATAAATCTGCTAACATGTAAGCACTCCTTAAAATCTCTAAATCTTCTTCGGCATCGGGCAATCCACGTAAATATTCAAATAGAAGACCATTCAGGTGATTATCCCAGAGACTTTCCCATGAACCATCTCCCAATTCTCCGTCACTTTCCAAATAATTCTCTAGTTTTAGAAAATATGCAGGTCCTATTTGGTAAGCAGTTGAAAGCCCTTGAATAGTGAGAATAGCACGATTAAGATTTTTCATGCGCTTCTCTATTTTATCAAAATGCGGAAGAAGCTTTTCGTTTGTTTTTAACATGCCCATATTGTCTTCTGCTAGAATTTCCTTAAAGGCAAAACGTCTACGCATGGCAAAGTCCATGCTTTCCACACTACGATCAATATCATTCATTGTTCCAATGATATACACATTTTGAGGAATGTAGAATGAATTCGAATCTCCATATTTCTCAGTCTTCCAAAGATTGCTGTATTGGGTTTTCACCTTTCCCTTCTCACCTCTGTAGCCAGGGTCTATACTGAAAAACAACTCTCCAAAAATCTTCGAAATATCGCCACGATTGATTTCATCTATCACAAACACATATTTAGGTGTTTCTTCTTTATTCTCTGCCTTATTATAAGCATCCAAAGCCTTTCGGCAGAATTTCATAAAAATACCATCCTCCCTTTTAAATCCAACATTACCTTTCTCGTCTTCATAGGGGCGTAGTCCTTCAACAAAGTCTGTGTAATCAAATGAAGGGTGGAACTGAACAAATTCGTATTGTTCCTTCATTTTTTTCTTTTCTTCCTCTGAAGCAGTTCTCTCATCATACTCCTTTTCGAGTATCATCTGCGCAGCAATTTGTTTTGAAAGATAGGTTTTCCCTGTGCCAGGAGCACCTGTGAGAATAAAATTGTAATTACTGGTAAGAAGAGTTTTGTATTGTTCCATGTTGAAATATGTGTTTATTTGCTTTATTACAATAATATTGTCCCCTTTATTTTTATCAATTCTTTGAGGCGACTGAATTTGTTTTGAACCATTTACTGACCATAAATTAAAATTCAAGTTACAATGATTCCCAAATTTAATAATATGTGATAGTTTCTTTGATAGTGTTCCACATGAAGGATTATCTTCTTCTCCAACAACCACTCCCATGTAAAAGTACTTCCAATTCCAATCAGTTCTTTTGGCAACAATTATACAATCTCCAATTTGGATAGACTTAAATAGCATTCCATTTTTGTTTTCTACATCCCATCCAACGGCAGCGATGCCTTTGGAATACATTTCATCGGCATAATTGTTACCATCATTGTAAATGTTTGGACTAATAACGTAATAGTTCATAAGTATGTTAAATTTGAATATATTACTACTTCACGAAAAATAATTATTTGTCTACCACCTCATATGTCGCAATCAGTGCTTTAACGAACTTGGGGAGGGCAGTGGCTATGTCTTTCTGCGGGATTCTTGCAGAGAGTGAGTAGCCTGTATCAACGACTTTAGCCTGTATTTCGATGTAAGTAAGAGTGAGCGAGATTTTCAGCTTGCAATCAAATGAAATATGTGATTTGATGAAATCAGTGACCTCATTAATCAACGCTTCATCTTGATCTATACTGTTTTTATGTTGCTCTAGATCCTTTCTTCTTTTCTCCTCTAGTTCTTTTTGCAATGCCTCATCCTTGGCCTTCTCCTCTAATTTCTTTTGCAGATAGGATTCGCGAAGTGCTGTTTTCTCCTCCTGGGATAGTTGATTGTACTTTTCAACGTCATCTTCGCTGATTACCTCTCCACATTCTTCGCAAATAAGACCCTCATCAACTTCTTCTCCACAATGAGGGCAGAAAGAAGCGCCTTCAGGCAAGTCTTCGCCACACACATAGCAGGTATTCGCCATGTAATTGATCTCTTCTCCGCAATAAGGACAGTATTCAATATCAAAGTCAGCCATAACTTTATTGTTTTAAGTTTCGATTGCAAATATAAGGATTATTATATAGATTCCTGCGTCCTTGCATTCTTCTATCAATTCGCTTGCAGCCCAACTGATGTGATATATACTGTAGGCTATTGCTTCGCATGTACGAGGTATGTTTTTATCTAATTCTTCTGAGAATTCCAGAGCGTATCTCGTTTGAATTTCTATTGACTTCTGCTTAACCTCAGATGCCCAGAGAATGATTTCCCTGAGCATCTGTTCTTTGGATGTGGTATTCGCTACATGCATATTTCTGCAGCGAGTTGCTTTGATCTCTGCTCGACAATGGCTCTCCAGAGGCAGGTGTTCTGAAGTTTGGAAACTGGGATATAGTCCTTATACTTCTCGTAGAATTCGATGGCTTTCTTGCTATAGAGGCTGTTGTCATAATACCAATCAATAATCTGCTCCCAATCCCATTTATCTGCATACTTCTCCAAGAGCTCTTCTGTGAATGGTACATCACTATTGTTTGAGAGTTCGTGCCAGTTCCATCTCTCTTTGAATGTCTCGATATTGGACTCTGTGAGGATGGTATCGTCTGCTATTCGAGAGAACATCTCCCAGTTGATCTTCTTCTGGAACTTCTGAATCATTGAAGTGGTCCATCGGATGTTTCTGTTCTCTGTGACCTCGTCCCAATTAACTTTGTCCTGATACTTCTCCAGCATGGCTTCTGTCCAGCTGAAGTTACTTGAATTCGTTGCTTAATACTTTTGTTGCCATAATCTTACTGTTTTGTTATTACTATTAATTTCACGTTGCAAAGATACGAGAGGGGTGTGCCACTTTGAGGCAGAGGTTGGATGATTGTTATTTTTTAGCCATTACAGATTGGTATTCTTCTGGATAATTTACTTCATAAAAAGTTAATAGGTAAGATAGCCAGACTTCATTCACAACAGAAGACTTGCTTTTAATAGCACTACAACAACTACGCCACTCTGACCATAACTTCTGAAGAATTTTTTTCGGATGACCGTTTTTAAAACCTCTTCTTATGAAATTATCTTCGATTATTGAACATTCTGTTGCATTCTCCATTCTCAAATAATATATGGATTTGTAACTTTCCTCTCTGGAAAAGTCTGCTAATAGACTTAATAATAATGCTAATTGCTCTTCATAGACTAATAAACCACAAGTTTCTTTTGTATATCTTTCCATGCAAGGAATTTCGTATCCGAATTCTGCATCTCCATTCTTACGTTTTAAGTAAACTTCACGAGTGAAAGTTAAACCTGAATGTATAAATGCACTCATTATTGTCAAATCTTCAAACGATGAAGGTATAAATTTGGGAGAATAAAATTTTATAGGTTTATACTCATAGCTCCATAAGCTCTCATATCGTCCATCTTTAAAAGAATTAAGTGTTTCCTTGTCATCAAGAGGTATTTTGTCCCATTCAATATCTATGTTTCTGCTGGTCTTTATCGCTGTAACTATTGCTTTTACATTAGAAAGCGTTTCGGAAGGTAAGAGCACTATCCTTTGCCATAAACTCTCGCCAAATTTGTAAATCAACCAATCTTTGACATGCCTAAATGCCTCTCTATTAATTAGGAAATACATAAGAGGAAAAGAATCGTCAGTTGTTCTAATAAAATTTTCAAAAAGTAAATCACACTTCATGGGATCAACCTTTGTTATCCCAAGACAATATGCAACTAAACTACCAGATTCTTTTCCCCAAGCAGGCGCAACTATTGCACCGATTTCTTTGCGTATAGAGTTTATAACGTTCTGAACCAACAAGAAATAGTTTGATAGCCCCCTCATTTTTATAATTTGAAGTTCGTATTTTAAACGAGCATCTATATCACTCGGAAGTTTATCTCCGTAAATGCTATTAGCCCTTTTGTATGTGATTGCTTTTAGATAATCTGATTCTAATTTAATTCTTGCTATATTAGAAAAACCTCCCAATTTATCTATTAGGGCACGTCCTATTTCATATACCATAGGATTATTACCATATTCATCACAGAAGAATTCTTTGAATAGAATTTCCGATGTAAGTTTTACTTGGGTTTCTTCTTCTGTTCCAAATTGCGAAGGAATAGGGAACAGAGGTAATCCATATGTTTTTTCCATTTAACTTAATTGTTTTATTTACTATAAACTATCATTAGAAATACTTTATCTTTCAAATCGTCATTGATTCCGATGCCCCAGTGGATCACAGCTTCTGGTGGAAGGTCTCTTGTTACCTCTTGCAGCATTTGCAGTTCAGACATGGTGAGTGGATGGTCCTTTGAAGTCTGAATGAGAATGAGAGCATGATCAAAGGTGTCTTTGTCACTAGGGTCACACCTGTTCACTTCTTGAACGATGCTGTCCATTCTCGCGTAACCTCCCATAAAAGAGGTGAATCGACGTTTTTCGATAAAAGACGCATCGTAAAGATAGGTAACAACTTCACTCTTCACAGGAATCAGCTGCGAACCATGAGTAAGGAGCCAGACGATTTCATCGACCTCTGCTCTGAACTCAGCCCCATCAATTCTACTTATTTCACTGAAGATTGCCATATTGCTTAATCGTAAAAATCATAATTGGACCAATCGAGGTCATCGCCTGGGGCGTTTTCAGGGTAAGTGCTGTAATCTGACTCAAGACTTAGTTCGATGTTGAAGTCGCGTACCCACAAGAGATCGAAGATGGAGAAATCCATGTGGCTGTAGAGGTTGTGGAAAGGATGTATCAGATGCATATCCTTAGTCATTTCCTGATCCAACTCGTCATTCCAGTTGTCAATCTTCTCATCCAGATAGAGTAGTTGGTTTTCTGAAGGAAAATAACTCTCTCTTCCTGCTACGTACTCTAATTCGAAGTTATCCACCCCATCCATATACAGGGGCATGTAATCTGTGAGCGAGCCATTCAATACTGCCCACATCTTCCTGGCTCGCATCGTTTGGACAGGATGGATCTTGGAGTAGTCATAACCCAGGAAGCACCTTCCTCTGAGACTGAAACTGGGGAGAAGGCCACTGTTGACATTGGATGCATAGATAGATAATGCACGTTTTCTCATCTCTAACAGCTGGGCTTTTAGGGCCTCGTTGAAGTTGGATAAGAGCTTTTTACTATCCTCATCCATCACAAACATCTTATTCAGCAAAGACTTTCTTGTGCCCAGCAAGCACTTGATAACCTCCTCGCCAGCTTCATATTCGAAGTGCCTCCTATCAACTTCGTGCTGAGTTGATAATATCTCAATCTCTATGTCCTTGATGACAGTAGAGTTGAAGATCTCTTGTACTTTTCTTGCGTCCATATTACTTATTATTAAAATCCTATTTTCCTTGTTTGTTTTGTTTCGAGACGCTCGTTGTCGCAGTAGGACATGAGGGCTTCGAGGCTGTTGGCTTTCTCACCATAGAGGATGCCATTGATGGCATTGTGGCGTGCGATGTTCTCAATCTGGCCTCCGCTGAATTCGTATTTCTCTGCCAATGTCTTGGTGTCATTCTCAGAGAGGGTAGGGATCATCTCATGCCAGATGTGCATGCGAGCCTCCAAAGTAGGCTTCTCAAACTTGATCTTATAGAGGAATCGACGCTCGAAAGCCTTATCCATGTTCTGGGCGAGGTTGGTAGTGGCGATCATGATGCCATCAAGGTCCTCCATCTCCTGCAGGATAATGTTCTGGATGGAATTCTCCATCTTGTCAACAGCTCGTTCTGCTCCCTCTTGGCGTTTGCTGATGATAGCATCGGCCTCATTAAAGAGAAGAATTGGCGCAATACTGCTCTTCTTCACTTTATCCTTATAGGTATCAAAGAGGTTTTTGATATTCTTCTCGCTTTCGCCCACCCAACAACTTTTAATCTTAGAGACATCTACTTGCAGGATATCACGACCTGTCTGACGTGCCAACTGAAGAACGGTTTCTGTCTTACCAGTACCAGGGGCTCCATAAAACAGGCATGTGAAACCGCATCGGAAGCCCGCATTCTTCATACGAGAAGTGATTGCCTGATAGTGACTTTCATCCAAGAGACCACCAAGTTCATCGATTTGGTTTTGGATACTCTGACCATAGAAGAGTTGTTTCTCGACGATTTTGTCGGAATGGATGAAAGCGCTATTGTTCTTATTCTTATTTCGTCTATTTAGGGCCACATCTTTCAATTCATCTTCTTTATATTTTCGAGTTATACGGTAAGAGTCTCGATCGACCATACCATTATCATTGTTATATTCGATGATGTCGTTAAGTAATAAGAAGTGATCACCCCTGCTTAGTTCATTCTTTTGACGGTTCCATTCGCGCTTATCATCATAAAGGAAATCTAAATCGTGATAGCCAATGTTGTCGTCCCCATTGTTTACGCACAGATGACAGAATAATACTAAAAGCATTTTGTCGTCTTCATCATCTTCTTCAGAAAGACAATTGTTTACTGATTTAACGAATGTAAGGTGGCTGTTATCAGAAAAAAGAGAATTTATTTTTTTTACCATAGTTTCATAAGTCATTTCCTTTTCTCTACGTAATTCAAAGATTTCCTCCAGTTCGCCAAAAAGTTCCTGGCAAGTAAGCCCTGTGCAATTTTTTGGAGTAAACTTCTCGTTACGATTCAAAGCGTCAATGACGTCGAAGGGGACTCTGTAAGAAGTCCCTTTACAACAACCTCTTGTGTTTCTATAACAACGAATAAGTTCCCTTTTCTCAAGTTCGTCGATTTCGTTCAGATAACGAAGTATACGAACTGTTGGACATTGAACGTAATTACTTAACTGATATAGACGGATACTGTCATCATCGCTTAGGTTGATGAAGAGGGCCAGCATCACGCTCTGCTCCTTGGTCAGATCGAGTTTGTCTGACACATATTTAATATATCGTGAGGCCTTGCGATAGAACTCAGGGCTTAACATTGAGTCCTTGGCCTTTTCTACAATCTGCTTCTGTTTTTTCTGTTTTGCTTCCATCTTTACGTCGTTTATTGTTCACGATGCAAAGATAGAAGAAAGGTGTGCCGATAGAGGGCACACCTTTGAAGAATTTTCAAGCAAAACTGATAATTTACAGGATTTTCCTGGCGATCCAGGCGCAGGCTTCTGCATCGGCAAGGGCATGATGGTGGTTTTCGAGATGATAACCACAGAGTTCAGAGATGGTATGCAGCTGATGGTTCTCTGCCTCTGGGAATGCTTTGCGAGAAGCGCCTTCAGACAACTCTCATCGAAAGCCTTGTTATGGGCTACGAGGGGAAGTCCCTCGATCAGTGGCTCTATCTGCTTCCAAACTTCAGGGAAGATGGGGGCATCCTCTGTATCCTGACGCGTGAGACCATGCACCTGGGTACACCAATAATTATAATAATTGGGCTCAGGCTGGATGAGAGAGTAGAAGGAATCCACGATCTCGCCATTTCTGACAATAACCACACCAACAGAGCAGACACTGGTACGCTCGTTGTTGGCAGTCTCAAAATCTATGGCTGCAAAGTCTCGCATATTCAGCCCTCCTTGTATTTGTTCCACATGGCTTTCACTCTCTCAGCCGTATCTTCCCTGAACCACTTGGGAGAGAGGACTTCGATGTCGCTACCCATGGAAAGGATCTCCTGCTGGAAATCGAACGTAGGGCGAAGCTTTACTGTGAAGATGCTATATTCATCTGTGCGCTCAATCTCCTTTTGCGTCTGGTGGAGCGTCAGGCTGCGAAGATAATTGGCCTGACCTGCAGATACTTTAAGCTTGACGGTCTCCACATCATAGTTCTGATCTGCGATGATACCAAAGCAATCGTCGAAATAGTCTTCTGCCTTGAAATCCTCAGGATAGTCGAAAAACTCATTGGTAGGCTTTAGGTCCTTAAACCGATTATCAAGAGCATAGATCATGATCTTATTATAGTAAGGACTACAACCTACAAGATACCAACGTTGCTTAAAAGCTTTCAGACAATAAGGCTCAATCTTGAAAGTAAAAGACTCATCGTAATTATAACTTTGGTAAGTCATTTCGAGAACCTGATTCTTTTTCAACGCTTCTAAAATCATAGGAAGGAACTGCTCCCCATCAGGGATCTCTTCAAATAGGATCTTGTCTTTGATACTTACACTATCCAACATCAGATTACTGACAGTCAGCGTATTGAAGAGCCAACTACGCATAGATCCGTTTTTCAATTCATCAGCATTTAGGATATAGTAGCGATATTGACCACTATTCTCATTCTCGATAAGGAGGCCAAACATTTCCTCGATAGACTGACGCCACTTATGAAAGGTGCGGATGGATAGGGGCTTGTCCTCGCTCAGATCGTTGTCAAGCCACCGTTGGTTAATCTCCTCAAACGAAATCTTCTTGGCCTTATAGATGGTTTCCACCAGCCAGACGTACTTGTTTAATAGGTTCTTTGCCATAACTTTTTGAATTAGTCCGCTGCAAAGATACACAAAACCTGTGCAAAAATAATGCATAGGTTTGGATTTTTTTTAATTTGGCCAAGATTTTGGTGTTTGTTTGAGATAAATTGACAGACAAGCAAAAAGGCTCGCTTCTCAGCGACCCCTATATGCTACATTACTAACCAAGTATGTCGTAAAGAACATAAAAAAGGGCTCCGAAGAGCCCCAACTAGAATCTAATTGTTAACTATTGACACTCTCGTCATCACGACGGTATTATTTCTAAAAAACCAAAAACCCGCGAGCATCACTGCTGGCATTTTTTGCTCAAATCTATTATCGAGGTGCAAAGGTATTGCAAAATTCTGAAATGACCAAATATTTCTCTGACTTTTTTAGTAGTTTTTTGCGGGGGATAGGATCCTGTACCAGACTGATTCTCTATTAGAGGCAGGGGTGAAAACCTATTTTTTATCACAGGGGACAGACCCTAAACACTAGTTTTTTAGACGCAGGGGACGCATCAATGATTTTTTTAGCATAATTTTTTGCGGTGTATTTGTTTGAGTTTCAAAGAGTTTAGTGTGGTGATTACAATTGTTAAAAAAGATTTCTAATAAAAAGCTTTGTAAAATGAAGTAAACACTATAACTTTGCATCGCTGAAGCGATCGATACTCGGCGGCACCTCAGCAATCTAAAGCCAGCTTTAATTGCATTCGGTTTGCACGAGCATTGTAGCGCAAATCACATTATTAATATATAGATCATTGCCTATCGAAAAATAAAATAGAGAAATATTTGGGTGTTTGAGGGAATAATAGTATCTTTGCATCCGTAAAATACATTTTTGGGAAACAGAGCCAAAAGTTTTCGAGCCTCTCAAAGTTAGCGCTTAGAAAAATACTCGAATCGAAGGCTACCAGCTCATACCCTACAGGGGCGTGGGCATTGGTGGTATACATTCGAGGGACCGCTAACTCCGAGAGGCATGTTGTATATTATTGGTGTCTAACAATCAATAATAACAACCAATTCAACAATTATGGAAAAGACTTTTTCTGAAGAGATTGAAGGGGCCCAAATGGGGGAGGCCCTGGCTGCTGTCTCTGGAGCTTCCCCCTACCATCCAACTGATCTGAGTGACAAGATTTTCGACATCAATGTCTTAGTCTGCAATTACACCCAACATCCGACCAAGAGGAAAGAGACGAGGAGTGATATGGTTCATTCTTTGATTAATATGCTGACGAAGGCTAATCGTGATCTGAGTTTTTATATCGAAGATCTGAAACAAGCCAAGTGTATTGAGCCTTTCTGCCTATCGTCGAAACAAGACGTTGACAATGATCATCCTCTTTTCTGGACTTTTATTGATAAGCTGTGTGAAGAGATACGTGATGAAGAGGCTTATCAGATTTTAAAGCGTCAGATTGCCCAATTCAATTCTTTACTGGCAGAGGCTGAGAATGCCAAGGTGCATTGCAATCCGATTGTTTTCAAGGAGTATTTCATGAGAAAGAAGAAAGAGAAACTCGATGAGAACATGGTGAGACAATTCCATAAAAAGCTCTATGAATATCGACCTATCACTGAGGAAAAACTGAGAGAGATGCAATGGGAAGCTGTGATTAAGGCTCTGAATACGGGCATATTTGATTTCGCGCGCAAACCCTCCATACAAGCCGTGGAAGAGGTGAGTTCTGAACTCATGACAAAAGATATGCCCTGCGATTTTGAATTGACTGATCAGTTTAAGAGGAGATACGCCAAATTTAGAATGTTTGCTGAGAAAAGAGGGACGATGCTGGTGTTTAACTATGTGAACTACGGCCAATATATAGTGAACAACCGTAAAAAAATCGATGAAAAACAATTTCAAGCGATCTTTAATCTGGATGTGGAGCTGAATCTGATCCACAAGGAGATGATGAAAGGGGAGAATAATTACTATGCCATTGTGAAGGAACTGACAGACTTGTATCAGATGAAGTGTATCAAGTTGGTGCGCACGGATCAGAAGTACGATGATGACTGGTTCGAGTCGCTCCTGAACAGATTCTTTGATTCGGATGAGGGCAGGGCGTTTGTGAAGCTATGGAAGTATGAGCGTAAGCGCTTCAAGCTGAAGGCGGTGTTCATCGGGTGTCTGAAGGCGGCTGGCGTGATTGAGGATTCTAATGCGAATTTGGGGCGAAACATCATGAAGGCAGACAAGAATACGAATAAGAAGTTTGGCACATATATGAGTGAGTGGGCGGATTATCCGTTCTCGACGTGGATCATCGATGATGTGAAGGGCTAGACCTTTACATTTTCCTCCATTAAAGTTCCACTAACGTTCCATTGGGATGTTGGTGGAATTTTTTTTGTTTTCTCCTGAAACCCGATGAGCACTGGGGTTTCAGCGTGTTTTGAGTTGCTCCATCAGATCCGACATCGGTTTGTTTTTGGCAGTGGAATAATGGCGATCTACTTTTGCAGCGTTTTCAAAAATTAAATTTTTAAGCGTATGATAAAAGATGTATTGAAACCCATGTCGGAAGTGGGACTTCCGAATGAGGCGCTGCAGAAGAAGAACTGCATGCAGAACGGCCGACGTTATCAACAGAGGCGCTGGCCTGAGAGACTGAGTGTGGAAACAAGACCTAACGGCTATGAGCTGACAGTGGGGCAGGAGAAGTTTTTCTACTACACCCGGCTCGCCCTGTTTGCTGGGGTGATGATCCATGTGTGGATGGAGCCTGAGAAGTCTTTCGACTGGCCCGTACCATTGAAACATTGCAACATGAAACATTTCTAATGATGGAAAAGACTGAGGAAAGACTGGATTGCGTGTGGCATGACGGGATCAGAATGAAGGACGAGACCTTAGTGGGGATGGCGATGAAGGCTGGCAGTTATGCGCTGGCGGAGCATTACCTAGTGACGCTGATGGCGCATGGACTGATGTATGGCTTCTATGACTATATCGATCTAGTGAACGAGGTGAGAGCCTATTATCGGGTGGAGAAGATTCCCGTGCCTAAGAAGGAGACTCAGAAGACGCTCATGTTGATGCCCAAGAAGAAGTTTTACGACGACCTGCGCATCAGATACCAAAACATGACGACACCAGAAAAGGAGGTACTGTTGCAAGAGGCGCTGAAGGGTCTGATGGCTAATCACCCCGATCTGTTCAGAAAGAAGTATCATTGGCTGGGTATCTATCTGGTGGTGAGAGACCGACTCGACTACGGACTGACACAGTGCGGATTTCTGATGATGGCCTGTCATGCCACGCCCGCTCTTTGGCCCGAGAGACTGAAACTCACGGAGAATGTATTCAAGAATATATATAAGGTGTTCGAAGCAGATGATTTTGAGAATGCCTATTTCGAGATGGCATACAATCCGATGGCATCGCTCTGTGATACGTTCTGGGATGTGCTGATGCAGCAGTTTGAGGGGTAAAAAAGGGGCGATTCTTACGGAATGACACGGGATAAATACGGAGAATTTACGGGATTACGGAAACAAAGGAGGCGTGCAGGATTTATGCCTACCTTTGCCGACGCAAACAAGAAATCAACAACATTTTTAATTTAATAAGACAATGAAAAGAACAAAAATTGGAAAGATGCTGGTGGCAAGACCACTGAGCCCAAAAGAGAAGAGAAATGTGATGGCTCATCTGACTTACGACATGAAACCAATCAGAGAGGAAGAAATGAGCCAGGTGGAGATGAACGAGGAATTCGGACTGGCAGGAAAGATGATGCTGGCACTGCTCTTCCAATGGCTGAATGCCGAGAACAGAAAGGCAATGGACCGGCTGCTCAGATTCTACCATCCGCTTGATAAGGCGATGCTCATCTATGCGATGCTGCTCTATGTGACGACGGGTAAACGGGTGAAGATGAACAATGCGGTGGCACAGCGGCACTACAATCTGATGGTGGAATTTGTGGATGATGACATGTACACCTTACCATCCCACAAGCACCTGATGAGACTCTACGAGAAGTATGGATTGATTTTACCGATAAACGAGACTGCCGATGGGAACTTATAGAAACAGATGGGGGATTGAGATCCGGATCTGCTGCGCCTCGTGCCAGTATAAGGACTACGACAAGAAGACGGGTGAACGCATCTGCACACTGACACAACGACAGGTTGAGCGTCAGGAACTGTGCGAGGAGTGGCATCTGAGTCAGGGTCTGGAAATGGCAGGATCGGGTGGAGGAGAGGTCAAGAGCAAGGAGCACCTGAGAGAGAAGTTTTTGGAATGTATCATATCAACTAAAGAAAAGGAGATGAAAAATGAAAACAACAGTAAATCTGATTCAACAACTGATGGTGATGGAGGGGCACTCGCTGGAGGCCTACAAGGATGAAGCGGGGGTGCCGACCATCGGCTACGGACACACCAAGGGCGTGCGCATGGGCGATCGTATCTCTGAGCAATGGGCAGTGGAACTTCTGAAGATGGATATTCAGGAGGTGGAAGAACAGGTGAAAGCACTGCATGTGGCTCGGACAGAGGGACAATTGGATGCGCTGGTATCGTTTGCCTTTAACCTGGGCATCGGTCGCCTGCGAAGTTCGACACTGCTGAAACTGATCCGTGAGGGTGGCAGGAAGAACGCCATCAGACAGGAATTCAAACGATGGGTCTATGCCGGGGGCAAGAAACTGCGAGGCCTGGAGATCCGTCGCGAATGGGAAGCAAAGAGATTTTTCGAGTAACTTAATAATTTGAAGAAGTATGTATTTGTATTAGATGCCATTGAAGTGCTGGAAAAGATGCTGAATGGCAGACATGTGGAAGGAACCCTTTTTATTGATAAGGATACAGGTAGGTTGACATTCAGACCGTATCACCGACTCAGTAGGGAACATAAAATGGTTGAACTGTTGAAGAAGACGCCTTGGGGCTGGGTGAAGGGCTCGGCAAAGCGTTATAAACGCTATTCGAGTATTCCGAAAGACCTCAGTCTTGTTGACCAACTGACCATTCTCAACGAAGAAAATGAACTGGCTAAACAGGCGCTGGTCGATCAACACATCATCGAATCCATTTAATCTTCGACTGACATTCAACTCATGTTTTGCTATCAGAAGAATTTTAGCAATCCAACTTTGCCCGTTGACGAAGCGCAGTTTTATGCGCTCGTCAGGGCAAAACAATGGAACGAGAACATTGACAAGTATCGTGAGACGGGTGAGGCTTCCCTGAAGCGCAAACTGCCTGCCTTTATCTTCCAGGCGACTTTTGACGAGACCACTTCGAAGACTGGTAAGACTGGTGCCTGGCGCAAACAGGCTGCCACGAGGCTGACGGGATTGGTGGTGATGGATATCGACCATGTGGATAATCCGCGCGAGGTGTTTGAGCGTTGGCATTTGGCAGCGGACGACAGGACAAAAAAGACTGGTATTCTGCTTGTCTATGTGACTCCTTCGGGGAAGGGCTTGAAAGTCGTTTTTAAGGCGGATGCCAGCCTCGGAAACCTGATCGACAACCAACACGCGATGGCGAAGGTGCTGGGCGTGGAGGTGGATGAGAGTTGCAAGGACTCATCAAGGATGAGTTACATTTGCAAGGAGAGTGATATTTTGTATATTGACAAAGAATTATTTACGTATGAGAACAAAACGTTTAGTGAGCGATATACTGCTCTATATCGAGACGGTCATTCACAGGCTACGAATGAGAATTCTTTAGCCGCTCGAGCTCCACTCGCTTGCTACCGGAGGGACGCAAGAACGGACAACAGGACTGACACGACTGGCCAAGCGGATAAAGAAAAAGTCCTTAAGTCGTGTAGTCCGTTGCCAGAAAAAACTTTCAAGGGGCGGCCCTATAGCGAAATTATCGCTGAGTGGTGGCGGCAGAATGGGGGAGAACCGCAGGAGGGAGAACGCAATGTGAAACTCTATCAGTTGGCTGTGAGTTTGAGGGCGATTTGTGATAATAACCGTGAACTGCTCCTTCAGATCATGCCACGCTTGGGCCTCAATGAAGAGGAACTTCGCAGTATCGTAGAGTCGGCCTGTAAAGAACAGCCTAAAGGCATCTCGAAAGTGATGCAGGCGGTATTGCAACGCACGGTCGGAGTAAGGGGCGCGGTTGGTGAGCCTGTCGCGCTCGACCGAAGGTCGCTTGCTACCAACGGGGCGCAAGAACCACGTGGCCCTTCGGCAGGCTCAGGGACCGTATATGATGGCTCTGGGACCGTGATTGCCGCTGAGGAAACCATGTCACAACAACTGTGGGAATGGGGGGCGCAGATTGAGGCACTGAGCGAAGATTATCCGATTATCAAGGACATCACGAAAGGACTGAAGCGCAACCAGTATCCAGCGGCGCTATTTGTGGCTGGTGGTCTGCTGATGACGTTGATGACGAGGTGCACCTATCGTTTTTATCATCGCCCTGAGGAACTGCGACGCCTGAACAACTCGACACTGATCATTGGCGATCCTGCCAGTGGTAAGAGTTTTGCGACGCGATTGTTTAAGTTGCTGGCTGCCCCGATAGTTGCTGCTGACAAGATCGGAAAAGATGCCATCAATGCCTATCGCGAACAGATGCGTACGAAGGGCGCCAACAAGGAGAAACCCAAGAAACCCAAAGTAGTGGTGAGGATCCACCCTGCGCGAACCTCAAATGCCCAGTTCATTCAGGATATGGTAAACGCCAAGGAGGAAGTGGATGGCGAGTTGATGCAGTTGCACATGCTGACTTTCGACACGGAGTTGGATAATACCCTGTCGCTGCAGAAAGGCGGTGCGTACATCGACAAGCAGGCGCTCCAGTTGAAAGCATTCCACAATGAGGAGGATGGTCAGGCGTATTCAAACGTGGACAGTGTGTTTCAAGAGTTCTATGTGATCTGGAACTTTATCTACACGGGGACACCGTTGGCGCTGAAAAAGATGGTGACCGAGCAGAATTTTGGAAGTGGATTGGCTACACGACTGACCTGTATTCCGTTGCCTGCCACCAATTTTGAAATGATGAGTCGAGAGCGACTGGTGGATCATGACAGCGACAACCGTCTGAAGGATTGGGCTGAGAAACTCGACCGAATGAAGGGTGAACTGAGTGTGCAGAAGATTGTAGATGAACTCTATGACTGGACCGCCCGTCGTATGGCAGATGCTGAGGAAAACGATTCGAAAGCCGATGAGATGCTGTTGAAACGCTGTGCCTATCATGGTATGAACTTTTCTGCACCATTCATCGTGATGCGCCACTGGGAACAGATGAAACGGGATGGTGCGTTCTGGTGTGGTGAGTTTGAAACGGACGAGGTGGACTGGCGACTGGCAGAGCTCATGACGAATATCCAATATGCCTGTCAACGTCACTACTTCGGTGCCCTGGCAGAGGCTTACTTCGACAATAAACTGAAGGATGCTTCGGTCAATGTGATGAGGCGACAGAAAACACTTGAAGGGTTTAACCGTCTGCCTAAGGAGTTTACAGCTGAAGATGTGATGCGAATCTACAAATTAAGCAGTACGGGATCAGCACGTATGAAGATCAGCCGCTTCCAGAAAGATCATATCGTTGAGAAGATGGGAACGGTCAAAGGTCTGGCGAAGTACAGGAAAATCGGTAAAATGTTCTGTTGACCAAAGAGAAAGGCTCGCCGCGATGACGAGCCTTCTTTATGTTCTATCCTTTATTTGTCAAGGAACGCTTCTGGATAGAGATCGATGGTCCATTCCTGATACTGGAGGTCGTAGATGAAGACCTCGAAGCCTGAACCGTCGGAGGCCTGCTGCTTCAGACAGAGGCCATTGGAGGGATCGATCCAGTAGATGGCTCCGACTGAGCCGGAGACGGGCTTCTTGCGGGTGTCGAACTTCCAGCATTTCACACCACAGGCCAGTTCATCGCCCACATAGTACTGAGCCAGTTTCGAGGCAGGCCAGCCGAGGTTGTGGAAGCGCTGCATCACAGTACCTCTCTGCTCATCATCACCGGTTGTCACAATGCCGAACTCCACCAGTTCCCAAGGGATACTGGCATCGGGATCCTCGGGTGCATAGTCCTTAAAGAAATGCACAAAGCCGCTATCTGTGTCGCCACCAGCGTCGTCGAAATGCTTCATCGGTGCAGTGATCGGGGCATTCATGGAGAAACACTGATAGCCACGTCGCGTCTTGAAGTTGAAACGCTGGTAGATGGTACCTTGTTCATCGCCCGACTCTGTGGCTTGGGCATATTTCTCGCCGATGCGTCCTGCCCAGGTAGAAAGCCCCGTGGAAAGATCCTTGAAGGCGATGTGCCAGCAGTCCTTGGGCTGATTCAACTGGTAGGTGCCCGTGAATTTCGTCTGTGCCGAAGCGGAGAGGGTTACCATCCAGAGGATAAAGGGAAGTATCTTCTTCATAAGGCACTATCTCTTGATGAATTCTACACGGCGGTTCTTGGCGCGACCTTCCTCTGTCTTGTTATCGGCAACGGGTTCGTGAGAGCCCTTACCAACAGCCTTCAGATTGAAACCGTCAACTCCTAAGCCCTCCAAAGCCTTGACGATTGCCTCGGCACGCTGCTGTGACAGCGGATCGTTGATCTTGTCGGAACCCTGATTGTCGGTATGACCCTGCACTTCGAAACGAGCCGTCGGGTTCTTCTTCATGTAGTCAGCCACTCGCATAATCTCAATCATCGACTCCTGCTTCAGGGTTGCCTTGCCTGTATCAAACAGGATGTTGTTGGTCACGAACTTACCTGTTTCCTGAATGGCTTTCTCTACAGCGGAAACATCCTGTGCATTACGATCATAGAGCGCAACGGCACCCTTGGCAATCACGACATTGCGGATGAATGTGAGATTAATATATTCGAAGGGTACCTGGAAGCACAGCCATGTGGGTTGGTTGACGCGTGGCAGGTTTACTACGCGCTTATCGTTGAAATAAACCTTCAGGGCGCGCTTGTTGAACGACAGGGCCACATGGTTCCAGCCCTTCTTGAACGAGTAGTCAAAACCACCTTCCTTGTTTCCATTGAACGTATAGCCATGTTCTTTGGTATCACAGACACCATGTTTCAGGACGAAGGCTGTAAGGTCACCAGAATCATATCCCTCACCTGGGAAGTCTGAACGATCCTTGGTAACGGCAAGAATAAGTTTCATGTCGTTCAGTCCAATGCCATCATTGCCTGGAACACTAGTGGTGGGCCAGTAGTAGAAATCATATTCAATGGTGAACTCCTCCGGCAGATAGGCTCCCTGCTGCTCGATAAGGGGCTGCACTTGAGCATTGTCGGTCAGATTGATGGCCTTCACACCACCCAGGGTCTTGGTCTCTACGGTGCCTTGGAACAAATCCCACTTAGAGGGGAACTCGCCTACCTGTTCTGCAGTCACATCGTCTTGGAACAAGATGACAGAGCCGCGTTTGAAATCTGATGATGTGGCTGTGGTTGGATCTGCCTCACCAGCATCGGCGACATCTGTAGCATCCTTGCCTGCTTTGCTCTTCTTGTCTGACTTCGGGTTCAGAACATCGTTGACCGCTTCCTGCGTTTTCTGTTCAACGGTATTCTCCACTGTACGCTTGGCTGCATCGACAGCCTTGTCCTTGAGCCTGCCAAGCCAGCCCTGTGCATCGGCATTGGCCGAACAAACAAATGCTACCAGGAGCATTAAAAATAGTCTTTTCATCATAAGTTATTGGTTAAATTGGTTAATACTATTCTGGGGCAAATTTAGAAATAATTTTTGAAAGTTGCAATATTTCTAGTAAAAAAAAGATAAAAAATGGGTTATATGGGAGAAAAATCATATCTTTGCACGCTGGAAATGTATGATTATCAACCAATAAATAAAGACAGTTATGAGAAAAATCGTTTCGTTATTGCTCTTTTTCTATGCCGTCTCGCTGGCAGCACAGGAGGAGATCCATTCTTTCAAAGGGAAACTGAATGGGAAGATCGCCTTTGAACTGGTGTATGGGTATTATGGGAACCGCTGTGCGGGGTATATGTATTACCCTAACGCCAAATCACCTGCGCCGATCCTGGTGGTGGGGCATCCGCTGAAGACTGATCCAAAGGATCCCCATGCAGATAACCTTTACCATGAGGGCTTTGAGGAGTACCAGCCTGATGGCGAGATGACGGGCAAGATGGATATTCAGTATTATGAGGTGGAAGGCGACTACCAGTTTAAGACCGGCTTCTGGCAGAA
>ONNY01000138.1 GCA_900319305.1 uncultured Prevotella sp. | reverse complement strand
CAACTGATAGTCAAGAAGACGAAGGATGGCCTCATAATCTACAGCGCCGTCTTCTTTGAAGGGGGTGATGAGAGCGATTCCCAAGCCCTTGAAAATATTTTGTACCATATAGTCTATTTCTAATCGGGCGCAAAGTTACAAAAATAACCGCAAATTTCACTGATTACACAGCATAATTTTTCATTTTTTCTGCGAAATCAGAGAAATCTGCGGTTTTTATGCAGTTTCTATTCAGCCTTGAAGAGGTCCTTGATGCCACCGAGAGAACCCAGCAGGTTGGTGGCCTCGTAAGGCAGATAGACGGTCTTGGTCTTATCGCCCTCAGCCAGCTCCTGCATCATCTGGATATACTTCTGAGCCAGCAGGTAGTTGGCGGGATTGGTGCTCTTGCCCACAGCTTCGGTGATGAGTTCGATGGCCTTTGCCTCTGCCTCAGCCTTACGGATACGTGCCTGAGCCTCACCTTCAGCCTGAAGGATGGCCTGTTGCTTAGCAGCCTCAGCCTTGTTGACGATAGCCGTCTTCTCACCCTCAGATGCCAGGATCTCTGCGGCCTTCTGACCCTCAGAGGTTAGAATCTGCGCACGCTTGTTACGCTCCGCTTGCATCTGTTTCTCCATCGCATTCAGCACGGTGTCTGGCGGTGTGATGTCCTGCAGTTCTACACGATTCACCTTCACACCCCACTTATCGGTAGCATCGTCGAGCACAGCCGACAGTTTCTTGTTGATGGTGTCGCGCGAAGTCAGCGTCTCGTCGAGTTCCAGTTCACCGATGATGTTACGCAGGGTTGTCTGCGTGAGTTTCTCGATGGCGTTGGGCAGGTTGTTGATCTCATAGGTAGCCTTGAAAGGATCGACGATCTGGAAGTAGAGCAGCGCATTGATCTCCGTCTGCACATTATCCTTCGTGATCACATTCTGCTTGGGGAAGTCATACACCTGTTCACGCAGGTCGATGGTCGTAGAGTACATATAACGGCCGTGATTCAGCACCACGATCGACTTAGCACGGTCGATAAACGGGATGATGATGTTGATACCAGGCTGAAGCGTGGCATAATAACGACCGAGACGCTCCACAATCTTCGTCTCTGACTGGGGAATAATCACAAGTGCCATTTTGGCAAAGATAACCACCAGCACGATGATGGCTATCAGAACGTAAGTCATAATGTCCATAATTGTATGAGTGTTATTGTTCTATTTCTACTGTGATGATAGTTGATGCGCGATCGACCACAACGACGTTGCTGCCTTCAGGGATATCAGTATCGCCTTTGGTCTCTGCCTTCCAGATGTCACCGTCGATCTGCACACGTCCGAAACCGCCTGCCTGGATGGTCTCCACCACCTTGCCATGACGCCCGAGGAGAGCATCGGCATTACTCACGCGCCCTTCATCATGCCGATGGAAATAACGCAGTGCCACAGGACGGACCAGAAACAGACTGATCAGCGTAAAGACAGCGAAGAACACCAACTGGGCATAGAAGCCGAGTCCCACGGCAGCCGCGCCACAGGCAAAGGCTGCACCAATGGAGAAACACATGATAAAAAAGTCGCCAGCAGTCAGTTCAAGAATCAGGCAGATGACGGCAATCACCGCCCACGTCTGCCAAAGATGTTGTGATAAATAGTCGATCATTGTTGATTGAATTTAAATTTCCTGAGCAAAAATACGACAAAATTTCAAACTCACCAAAGAAAAAAGGCAATAAGCGGCGTTTTTAAACGTTATTTAAGCAATGAAATTCCGAACGACGCGATATATGATGCTATTGACGGCCTTACTGATCAGTATGGCCACCTTTGCCGACGACTTCACTCTGAAGGGAAAAGTGGTCGATGAGGAGGAGCATGCCTTGGAACTGGTGACGGTATCGTGTCCTGCTCAGGGAAAGGTGACAATGACCAACCTGAAAGGCGAATTCTCCCTGCATCTGCAATCGGCTGATTCGATCGAAGTGAGGTTCTCGATGGTGGGTTATGCCACAAGGAAACGCGTGTTCAGAAGTCCGAAAAAACAACTGCGGGTGCAGATCGTGATGCATCCGATGAAGGCCCTGAAAGAGGTGACAGTGACCCAGCAACGCCGACAAACGGGACAGACGCAGCAACTGGACGTAAAAGACCTGAAACAGACACCTAACACCACGGGCAATGCCGTAGAGGAACTGATCCAGCAACAGGCAGGCGTGAGTACCCACAACGAACTGTCGAGCCAATATAATGTAAGAGGTGGATCGTTTGATGAGAATCTAGTCTATATCAATCAGGTGGAGGTCTATCGTCCCATGCTGGTGAGTAGCGGACAACAGGAAGGTCTCTCCATCATTAATCCCGACATGGTGGAAAAAATAGGTTTCTCTACAGGTGAATTTGAAGCGAAATACGGCGACAAAATGTCGTCGGCACTCGATATCACCTATCGGCATGTAGAGGGATTCGAAGCCAACGTCTCAGCCTCTCTGCTGGGGGCCAGCGGTTACCTGGGTGTCGGCAACAAACGGTTCTCTATGCTGCACGGACTCAGATACAAGACCAACAAGTATCTGCTCGGTTCCTTAGAAACTACTGGAGAATATCAGCCTAATTTCCTTGATTATCAGACTTATATCAGTTACAAACCCAACAAACGATGGACGCTGGATTTCATCGGTAATATCTCGGACAATCATTATAACTTCACCCCTGAAGACCGCGAGACGAGTTTCGGCACGATGGCAGACGTCAAGTCGTTTAAGGTCTATTTCGACGGTCAGGAGAAGGATCTGTTCCGCACCTTCTTCGGTACCTTAGGCATCACCCGCCACTTCGGTGATTCAACCAGCATAAAATTCCTGACATCGGCATTCCACTCTAAAGAGAACCAAACCTATGACATCATGGGGCAGTATTGGCTCGACGATACCCAGACGCAGGAGAATCTCGGCGTGGGAACCTATATGGAACATGCCCGCGATTATCTGACCTCCAACGTAGTGAGTTTCAAACTCATCGGCAGGCATCAGACGCGCCGTCATGACTTCGAGGCAGGACTGACCTACAAGATCGAACACATCAAGGAAAACGCCAAGGAATACGAGATGCGCGACTCCAGCGGCTACTCCATCCCCCACTCTGCCGACCGTCTGGATCTGATCTATACGCTTGAAGCGAAGACCGATGTGAAGAGTCATCGGATAGAAGCCTATGTCCAGGACACCTATAAGTTCTCGAAAGGCAACAACTTCTTCACGCTGAACTATGGCGTCAGACTATCCAACTGGTCTTTCAACAAAGAGACCATCGTTTCGCCCCGTGCCGCCATCACCTACGTGCCAGCCTTCGATCCCAACTGCACCTTCCGCTTTGCCACAGGTCTCTATTATCAGGCACCTTTTTATAAAGAAATGCGCGACACCGTCAGTCTGACCGATGTAAAGACGGGGGCTACTGGTGTGGTACTCAACGACAAGATTAAGAGTCAGCAATCCTTGCAGTTCATCGCTGCCTTCGACTATCGTTTCCGGATGCTCAACCGTCCCTTCAAATTCACGGCAGAAGCCTATTACAAGGCGATATCCAACCTGATACCCTACAACGTTCAGAACATGAAAATCACCTATTACGGACGGAACATGGGTTCAGGCTATGCTGCTGGTCTCGACCTGAAACTCTATGGTGAGTTTGTGCCAGGCATCGACTCGTGGCTGACATTCTCACTGATGAGTACGCGACAGACCATCAACGGACAGAGTATTCCGATGCCAACGGATCAGCGATGGGCGGTGAATCTGCATTTCACCGATTACTTCCCTGGTACGGATCGTTGGAAGATGACCCTCAGACTGGCTTTTGCCGACGGACTGCCCTTCGGTGCACCCCATCGTGGATTGGAAGCCCATCAGTTCCGCGCCCCAGCCTACAAGCGTGCCGACATCGGTATGAGTTTCCGAGCCATCAAGGAAGGTCGCGGCATCAAGAACCTCTGGTTGGGTGTCGACTGTCTGAACCTGTTTGGTATCTCCAACGTCAGCAGTTACTATTGGGTGACTGATGTCACCAATCACCAGTGGGCAGTACCCAACTACCTCACAGGTCGCCAAATCAACGGAAAAATCACCGCAGAGTTTTAATATTTCTTAATTAAGACACACATATCTTAATTCTTTGTCTTTAATGCCTAAATCTAAAATAGATTTATTACCTTTGCACATCAATTTACAAATATTCTAATTTTTACAGATATGAAGATTTCACACATTGAGCATCTGGGCATTGCCGTTCAGAGCATTGAGGAAAGCCTGCCGTTCTTCACAG
>ONNY01000136.1 GCA_900319305.1 uncultured Prevotella sp. | reverse complement strand
CAGATCGTTACCAGCAGGAGCAGAGATAACAACCTTCTTGGCACCAGCCTGGATGTGGGCAGAAGCCTTCTCCTTAGAAGTATAGAAACCTGTGCACTCGAGAACTACGTCAACACCCAGCTCACCCCAAGGCAGCTCAGCAGCGTTGGGCTTTGCATAGATAGTGATCTCTTTACCATCAACGATGATTGAGTTGTCGGTAGCGTCAACAGTGTGCTTACCCTCACCGAACTTACCAGCGAAACCACCCTGAGCGGTGTCATACTTCAGCAGATGAGCAAGCATCTTCGGGCTTGTCAAGTCGTTGATAGCTACTACTTCATAACCTTCAGCCTCAAACATCTGACGGAATGCGAGGCGACCGATACGGCCAAAACCGTTAATTGCAACTTTTGTCATTTTACTTAAATATTTAAAGGGTTTATACCAATATTACTAACTTTTTTTGCCTTAAAAGCACATTTTTTATTGTTTCGGATGCAAAGTTACGAAAAAATTCCTATATTTGCACCATCATTCAGTCTAAAAAGAAGTGAAAAGTGAAAAGCGAATAGTGAAAAGACTCTAAATCACGACAAACGGGCTGATGATTGCAAAATGCAGATTACAATTCACACATTAAACAATAACATTAAAACATTAACGACTATGGGATTTATTAAAGAATTCAAGGAGTTTGCCATGAAGGGCAACGTGATGGACATGGCAGTCGGTGTGATCATCGGCGGTGCGTTTGGTAAGATCGTCACCTCACTGGTTGGTGATGTGCTGATGCCTGTGATCAGCTTGGCTACAGGCGGCATCGACTTTACAAACTTGTTTGTAAACCTCTCCGACGACGTGAAGTACAAGACGTTGGCAGAGGCTCAAGAGGCTGGTGCTTCGGTATTTGCCTACGGACAGTTCGTACAGAACATCATCGACTTCATCATCATCGCCTTCTGTATCTTCCTGATGCTCAAGGGCATCAACAAACTCAACCGTAAGAAGGAAGAGCCCGCTCCCGAGGCTCCTGCAGGACCTACCCAGGAAGAGTTGCTCACTGAGATCCGCGACCTGCTGAAGAACAAGTAATGGTTCATTGCCTGAAAAAAGAAATCTGCATCACCCAAAAGATGATGCAGATTTTTCTTTATGGTTACACCTATTTATATTTATAGCTGCACACTGACGGCCTTGCCGTTATACTGTACGAGTTTTCCCTCTGGGTTCTCAAGGTCAAGGGGCTTCGGTGCATCCTTGGAGATGAGCACCACATTGAAACGGCGGTTCTTCAACATGCCGTTGAAACTACCCTTACGGGCCCCGAAGGTCACCTTCTTCGCAGCATCATCATAGGTGATGTCGATGGTGGCATACTTGCCCTTCTCATAGTTGTAGTTCGTACCCTCGTCCTCATAGAGCTGGAACTTGCCGTCCTGTCCTGCATAGACATAGAGGTTGATCAACTCTGCGGGTTTTTCATCACTCCACTCCATCTCAGGACCGAAGGGGATGATGGCACCCTCACGCACGAAGACGGGGATCTGCTCATACGGTGCATCCACCACGAGACTCTGACCTCCCTCGATATACTCGTTGGTATAGAGGTTGTACCAGCCACACTGCTCGGGGAAATAGACACTACGGTTACGGGCCTTGTAATAACCCACGGGACAAGCCATCAGCGCGGGACCGAACATCCACTGGTTGCCGATGTTCTCCACGTTCTTGTCACCGTTGAAGTCCATCACGAGGGCACGCATCAGCGTGTAGTCCTTGAAATGAGCCCAACCTGCCAGTGAGTAGAGGTAAGGCATCAGACGGTAGCGCAGTTTGTCGTAATACACGAACGACTGATAGCAGGGATGATCCTCGGGGGCGATGTTCCAGATCTCACGGGTGGGCCACTGGCCATGGGCACGGAACAGCGGGATAAACGTACCGAACTGGTTCCAGCGGGTCTGCAGTTCACGCCACTCCTTCAGGTCTTCCGTCTCCACACCGGCGTGATTGAAGATCTGCTGGGCAGCCACATAACGGTTCTCCACACAGAAACCGCCCTGATCCATACCCCAGAAGGGGATACCCGACATCGAGTAGTTCAGACCAGCCGTCATCTGCGCACGCATATCCTCCCAGCGGGTACCGATATCACCGCTCCAGGTGGCAGTCGAGAAACGCTGTTCGCCAGCAAATCCGCTACGGGTGAGCAGGAACACACGCGGCTCGTTCATCTGTCCCTTATAGACAGAGCGCTGACCGTTATAGATGGCGTCGGCATTCACGGTAGAATAGGCATTGAAGTATTCCGTAGAGGTGCCGAGGGCTGTCGGCCCACTGAGGGCCTTACGATACCACATCGGGGTACAGTCTCTCACGTTAGGCTCCGAGGCATCCATCCACCAGGCATCCACACCGGCTACACCTTTTTTATTATATTTAGTATAGAGGTTCTCGTCCATCTGGCGCCAGAACATCTTACGGGCACCGGCATCATAGGCATCATAGAAACCGTTCTTATAACCAGGACCCACCCAGTCGTGGATATCATCGGTGGGTGACTGCACATACATCCAACCTTTGGCGTCAAGTTCTTTGTAGTTATCGGTATTGCAGTAGAACTTCGGCCATACGCTGATCATGAACCTTCCATGCATGGCATGCACGCTGTCGAGCATCGCCTGTGGGTTCGGATAGCGCGAAGCCTCAAACTGGTGACTGCCCCACTGGTCCTCAGGCCAGTAGTTCCAGTCCTGTACGATATTGTCGATGGGGATATGACGCTTACGGAACTCAGCCAGCGTACCCTCGATCTCACCCGAGGTCTGATAGCGCTCACGACTCTGCCAGAAGCCCAGCACCCACTTCGGATAGAGGGCAGCCTTACCTGTCAGCGTACGATAGCCGCTGATCACCTCATCGAAATTCTTACCAGCGATGAAGTAGTAGTCCATATCCTTCGCCATCTCACTCCAGATGGAGAGTTGCTCACGCTCCTTCTTACTGCGGGGCTCTGACACACGCAGACCACAGTAGGCCTCACCACCGTCAGGGCGCCACTCGATGCGCAGATGGTTCTTCACACCCTTACGTACATTTGCCGTAAACTTATAGGTATTGGGGTTCCAGGCGGTACGCCAACGCTCGGGCACCACTTCCTTACCATCGATATACACCTTGACATAGCCGGAATAATAGAGGATAAACTGGCGTTCCTCTGCCTTACCTGCACAGGTCTTCTTACCGCAACAGGCAGGCTCGATGAAACCTTCGTAGATCACGTTGCCACCCATCAGGTTCACACCTTTTGGGAAATTCTTGATACCACCGTTGTCCGTCTTCAGGGCAATCTCTGATTTCTCCGGAGTGACATATTCGTAATAGATCGAATCCTCGTCACGCACCAGTTTCTGACCCTTGGCATCCACATACGTACCCGTCAGGTGACCCTCCTTACCATTCTTATCATAGAGTTTGAAGGCACGGTTCAGTTGCAGGTAGTCGTTGGGATTGCCGAAACGGCAATAGGAATACGAATCCCAGAGCAGACCATAGTTCTTGTTGGAGAGCACAAACGGGATCGACACCTTCGTATTATACTGAAAGAGATCCTCGTTCTTACCCTTCATGTTGAACTCCTCACTCTGATGCTGTCCGAGACCATAGAACGCCTCATCCTCAGGTGAGTCGAACTTCATCTGCCAGGTCAGCCCGTGTTTCTGCTCCTCAGGCACGGTGTAGCCAGTCTTCATGCCCAGTTCGCGCTCAGGCACGGTAAAGTCCTTGAACAGTTTGCCGTCCTTGGCTTCCTCGAGCAGTTCCTTGCCTTCAGCATCATAGAACTTGATGCGTCCGCTCTCCTTCTCGACGACAGCCTTCACGTTCTTCGTCTTCACGGTCACTGCGTCGCCATCTTCACTGATCGTGAAACTACCCTTGGCTGGTGCCGTCTGGGGCACGATCATCAGCGAGGCCGGTTTCAGAGGCAAGTCAGCCTCCGACGTAGCCCTGACGCGGATGATGTTGTCGTTGATCACTTCGAGGCGGATCACCTTGGCCTGTCCGCCGTCAGGTCGGATCGTCACTTGTCCGCCCTGGGTCTGCACCACGGCAGCCGACACCATGCCGGCCATCACTAATGCAGATACCATCATACAGATTTTCTTCATTACATTTAAGTTATTTAGTTATTAAATATCCTCTGGAATCAGTGGCATGGTAATCGTGAATACCGTACCACCGCCGATATTTCCCTCACCCTTCACGGTGCCATCATGCGACCTCACGATCTCAGCCACCAGATGCAGGTTCGTCTTCTCGGTATCAGACATCATCGGGGATGCCGACGCCCTTGTCGATCACACGGATGACAGCATTGCCAGACTGGCGCTCCGCAAAGACCTTCACCGTACTGTTCGCAGGTGCGAAACGAGACGAGTTGGTCAACAGAATCTTGAGCATATAAGCCAACTGTGCACGATCGCCCATCACCTCCAGATGCTCATCCAACGGGAAGTAACTGATTCGAATCGCCTTACCATTGGGAGCCTTGAAGGTGTCGCACACCTCACGGAACAATGGCAGGAGATCGGTCTTCTCCTTTTCACCACCCGCCATCAGGGCCATCTCTTCTTCATCAGTAGCCTGACTCTCTATCTGGTCATCAATCGCTTCCACCTCTTCAACCTCGGCATACTCTACACCATCATCATCTGCAGTATTCCCTGCCTCCGTCTGATTATCCGTATCATCTGCCTCCTGCGGCTCAGGCTCATCATCTGTTTCACCCTTTTTCAGATGCTGTTTCTTCTTCATCGCACTCTTCCAGTGCTTCTTATGGATCTCGTTGCGGTAGTTCTCCAACTCCACGCGCTCCTGATGTTTCTTCAGGAACCGACGACGCCAGAAGTAGATGCCACTAGCCAACAATGTCAGGAAAGCGATCATCAGCCAACGGTTACGGATCAGCGGCGGTGTGATGGTGATCTCCAAGGTTGCCTCATAGTCACCCATCGTACCATCGTCGTTCAGCATCCTCACATGCAACTTATACCTGCCGTGATGGAGCGACATATAAGTGATGTTCGGATCCACCTCCTCCGTCTTGATCCACTTGTCGCTGAAGCCTTCCAGCTGATAGATGAAACGTGAGGTGTTATGCGCCTCACCCTTATCCGTCGCCAACTGGATGGTGAACTGGTTCTCGTCGTGACGCAGCACCAGTTCCTTACAAACGTCAAGCGCCTCCTCCAGGATCACATGGCCGTCGTATTCCTTGCCGACCTCCACCTGCTGACCGAACAGCTTCAGACCACTGAAGATCGGACGCTCCTTGTTGGCGCTGCTGGATACCAGTTTCGGGTCGATGATGTCCAGACCGTTAAAGCCGCCGATGAGCACCTTGCCGTCATGGGTCACACTCACCGAACGCTGGTTGTACGGACCTTGTTGCAGACCGTCCTTCGTACCAAAGCTATGCACGAGGAACGACCAGGTGCCGTCTTTCTCCTTCTGTGGCGTGACATTCGAAACACCATGTTCGGTGACGATCCACATCGTATGACGATGATCCTCAACGATGCCCACGACACTGGAGCCGAACAGACCGCTGTTCATGTCGAGCAGTTTCTGCCAGCCGCTGACCGGGTTATAGACGCAGCAGCCCGACATCGAACCCTGCCAGATGAGTCCGCGACTGTCTTCCATCACACAGACGGTAGCGGGTGCGGCCTGTGCCTGACCTGCCACGACAGGAATCTGCACGTTGGCCACCTTACCGCTCACGGGGTTGATCAAAGAGTAATAGGAGGAATGTCCGGCTATCAGCCAGCCCTTCTTGATCCAACTCACCGTCGTCATGAAGTTCTCGTTCAGGTTCGTGTTATACGAACTCCAGGTACGGAACTTACCCGTCTTGCGGTTGAGTCGCTGCACACCGTTACCCAGCGTACCGATCCAGATGTCGCCCCACTTGTCCTCGGTCACCGACCAGACATTATTATTCAGCAGGCCGTCATCGGCACCCGTCACCAGATAGTTCTTGATACGGCCATTGGGATCAATCTCGATCAGACCGCCATTATAGGTACCAAACCAGAGTGCACCGTCGTGAGAGCAATAACTCGCCACCATCACGTTCGAAGCAAAGCCGCTCGACTTGTCGATCAGCTCACTTGTCTCCGTAATGGGATTGTATTTGATGATACCGCGGTTGTCGGTACCCAGCCAGTACATGCCGTCCTTACCTTCCACCGTGGTGTTGATATCACCGAGTTCGACCGTCCTGATACCCGAGGGACGCTCGATATACTGGTTCAGACCGTTACGATAGGCACCGATCCACATGTTACCCGACTTGTCGAGCATCAGGTGCTTCACCGTATTCTCACTGAGCGAGGTCTCGTCGTACTTATTATTCAGGAACTGCTTGATCTCCTTGTTCTCGAGATCCACGATGATGAGCCCCTCATGGTCGGTGGCAAGCCACACCCAGTTGCGCTGGTCCATGATCATATCCCACACCTGCAGATTCTCAGGCAGACCTGAAATACCGTACATTGCCAGGAACTGTTCGAGGGAGTCAAACCATCTTCTCTCCTTCTGGCTGTAGATGAAGACATGATCCTGCGACAGCACCCAGTAGTTATGGAAATTGTCAACCTTGACCAGATAGGCAGCCTGCTCGGCACCGCCATGCGTATGGATATAGTTGTCGCGCCAGGCCACCCTGCCCTTCTCGCCGTCAACAGCCATCAGTTCACCGTCGCTGGACACCAGGATCAGCAGGTTCTCATACTCCGCAAACGACGAGGTCCAGAACTCCTTGGGGAACTCACCCTCACCGTAGCCATACTTGGTCAGGGTTTTCTTCTTGGTCTTCGGATTATAATAGTAAAGGCCTTCGTCATACGTCTTCACATACAGGTTCTTCTTCGAGTCGATATAGATACGGTCGATACCGCCTTTGATACCGATCTTGCTCAGGATCGTCGACGGGTTACGCACCGTCTGCTCCGTCTTGGGATCGAACACGCAGTAGTTCATACCCTGCCGCAGCCACAACTTTCCGTCCTGATCCTCCCAGATGTAATCCACATAGTTGTTACGGAGCGTGGTCGAGTCGCTCGCATCCGAATAGAAGGTACGGAAGCGGTAGCCGTCGTATCGGTTCAGACCATACGACGTGGCGATCCACACAAATCCCCTCGAATCCTGGAAGATATAGTTGATCTGCGAGTTCGATAGTCCGTCACGCGTATCCAGACGGCGGAACTTCATATCAGGAATCAATGCGCTTCCCGCATTCATGCCAAGGCTGCACACAAGCAGCAAGAGAGTCAATAGCTGTTTCTTCATACTTTCTTTTCATGTTTGTCCGACGTACGCCACACTTCCCATCTCATGGGCCTGATCCTCGATGGCCGACATCCGCGGTGTCACATACTGGGCATGCAGATCATCCGTAAAGCCGATCAGCGCCACATCCTCGGGGATACGGAAGCCCAGTTCCTTGATAGCGGTAAACGCCGCGAAGGTGATGGTGTCATTAAAGGCGAGGATGGCGTCTGCCCGGTCCTCCATCTGCAGCACCGCCTTGGTAGCCTCTACGCCCCAGTCGAAATCAACCCGCTCACACTTCACCAGTTCCCTGTCAATCTGAATACGGTTTTCGCGCAGCGCCTCCAGATAGCCATGCTTACGGCGCCACACCATGTCCAGATGGTTCGGTCCGCCGATAAAGGCGATGCGCCTGCTGCCCGTGTCAATCAGGTGCTGGGTGGCCTCCTGCGCGGCAATGTCGCCATTGGCGATCACGCAAGAGAACTTATCCGTCAAGCAGGTTCTTCCGAAAAACACGAGGGGGATCCCCATCTTGGCGATCTCCTCGAAATGCGTATAGTCGGTGGTATTCTGCGACAGACTGGCGATGATACCCTCCACGTGCAGGTTGATGAAATTGTCGATGGCCCTCACCTCGTCCTCACAACTCTCATGGGTGTTGGCACAGATCACCGAGTAACCCGCCTCCCTGGCCTTGTCCTCGATACCGTCGAGCACGGCGGAATAATAGTGGGTCACCAGGTCGGGCACCACCACACCGATCACGCGCGGCGCCTCTTTTCTGAGACTCTGTGCAAAAGGATTGGGACGATAGTTCAGTCGCTTTGCCAGTTCCTTCACCTTCTTCTGCATCTCCTGCCCAATCTCAGGAGAGCTGCGCAAGGCTCTGCTGACAGTTGCAATACTCACGCCTAATTCGGTGGCGAGATCCTTCAATGAGGTACGTTTCTGATTAGCCATACTCCTTCATAAATTGTGGACGCTGCAAAGTTACGTAAAAATTTAGAAAACCGCAAACGTTTACGGCTTTTTTTGCGCACAAAATGATATATTTTCTTCAAATAGTTCGTACCTTTGCACCA
>ONNY01000135.1 GCA_900319305.1 uncultured Prevotella sp. | reverse complement strand
AGAAAAAGCGTTCTGGAGAAATTCCAGAACGCTTATGGGCATCAGCAATCCTTGAGGGTTATTCCATCACTTTGATGACCAGCGACATGTCGCAGTTACTTCTTCTTTTTGGCCGTGGCCTTTTTGGTCGTGGTCTTCTTGGCTGCGGTGGTTGTGGCCTTCGGCTTGGCTGGTGCTACGTAAGGCACCTGCCTCAGCAGGATATAAGAAGACTCCAGGGCCTTGTTCCTCAAATGCTCAGGATAGTTGGGATTGGCCTTCAGGAAGTTCTCCACAATCAGAGCTGCCTCCTTACTCTTATGACCCATCATCAGCGCCTCCATCCAATAATGGGGGAAGAAGGCATTACTGGTCTGCTGGATATATTCCAGTGACTTCAGGCTGGGTTCGATGTAACTGTTGCTCTGAGGCTCGAAGACATCGGAATTGAGCAGTTTCAGGGTGTAGATGGCCCACGGCTCCTGCATGCGGTTTTCGGGTTTCAACAGCGAGTTAAATACGTTGGTACGCTCCACAGGATCGGGGTTGCAGGCACGGCTGAGGTAGTCGAACTCCGCACGCTGATCATCGGTTTTAAGACGGGCCCGTTGGGTGTTGAGGATATCCTTCCATCGCTTCGGGTTCATGATGGCCAGACGATATGCGATGTTGTTGTAATCGTTCTCATTGAGCAACGGATCATTATGACGCTTCCAGATGTTCTCCAACTGCTGCAGCACCTCGGGGGAGGAAGCCACATCGGTCATCATACGGATGACATACTGGTGGCACTCGTTAGACTTGTTCTCGCTCAGCAGGTCCATCACACAGAGTTCGAGGGCGGCACGCTGTTCGATGTTCACGTCGCGCACGATCTTAAACATCTGTTCGAGGGCGGTGACCATGATGAGCGGGTTCTTCTCCTTACACATCAGACGGAAGAGTTCTCCGAAGTGTGAGGGAGGCAGTTTGCCCCTGAGGTAACTGTCGTGGATAGCCAACAGCAGCTCGTAGCGGTTCACATCGTTACGGGTGGTGATCAAGCGCTTGGGCAACATACTGATATACTCGTCGTCGAGCGTGAAACGGCCATAGCCGCGACCGTCGTAGTTCGGGAGGATACAGTCAGGCTTGCGGTTCAGTTTGAAAGACATCACGGGCTGCTTCATTTCGACATCATAGGTCGCACTCTTACCAAGATCATAGATCACACGCACCTGGAAGCGCTCCGGCCAGAAGATGCCACGGTTGTAGGGATCGGTCTGCTTGACAACGAGTTGACCGCCCTGATAACTGGTATGGATATTAGGCATACCCTTCTGCTTGACCCAGACATCGCAGAACTTGCGGATGTCGAGATCTGGTGCCTCCTCTGCCAACATGCTGACGAGGTCGTCCCAAGAGGCATTGCGGAACTGGTATTTCGTGAGGTACTTGTTCAGGGCGCTCTGCAGCACGTCAGGCCCCATCACATTCTCCAGCATACGCATCATGACAGCCGTCTTATTGAAGATGATGTTGTCGTAGAGCAGACTGGCGTGGTTGGCATTGGACATCTCCATCGCAATGGGATGGGTACCCTCGGTACGGTCGGTGGCAATGGCCTCGGCCACGTGGGTTTTCAGGAAGATCAGGTCGAAATTGACCTGGTCGTACTGGCGATGGGTGATCTTGGAAGCCGCAAAACTGGTGAACACCTCATTGGCCCAGAGGTCGTCGAACCACTTCAGTGACACGAGGTCGCCAAACCAGAGGTGGGCGGTTTCATGCGCAATCAGTTCCATGCGGTACAGGGCATCCTCCTGGGTGTGGAACTTATCAAGGAACATCAGACGGTCGCTATACTGGATAGCACCCGGGTGCTCCTGACCGAACAACTGGAAGTTGGGCAGGATGGCCATACCATACTCCTTGAAAGGACAGGCGATGCCCGTATAGCCTTCCATCCACTTGAGGGCGCCGCCGACCTCATCGAAGATCTGGTCGAGTTGGGCCACCTTGTCAGGATCGGTCTCACGATAGAGTGCACGAATCTGATGACCATCGCGCGAGCCCGTCTTCTCGTAGAAGTTGCCTGCCACGAAAGAATAGAGGAAGGTGGGCAGCGGACCGCTGGTGTCGCTGATCATGGTCTTCCAGCCTGAGGGCACATTGAGTTTCGTCATGAACATGGCACGCAGGTCGGGCTGATCGAAGCAGGGGAACACACTACGGGCCAAGTCGGGCACGAAGATCGTGTAGAGATAGTCCTGATTGCGGTTCAGTGCCTTGTCGAGACTGGCGAAACTCAGTTCGATGCGGTTGCTACCCTCGACCACCATCTTCTTCGGGATGATGATATGCTCGTTCTGATAGGCTGCCTGGAAGTCGATCGTCTTGAACTTGGTCTTTTTCTTGTTCTTGGGGACAATGGCCTTGCAGTTGCCGTTGAACTCTCCCTGGAAGTCGAGGATGACATCGTCGACCTTCTTCACGTCGAAGCAGATGACGGCTGTACCCGTGACCTTCTGGTTCACGTCGGCAGGGATGTTAAACGTCAGGTCATAGATGACGTTACTGATGTTGGCCTTACGGTGTTCTGCGAGTTCCTTCGTGACACCTCTTGAAAGAATCTGGGCATGGGCACTCAGCACCATCATTCCCAGAAGTGCAATAAGTGATAATCTGATATGTTTCATGTGAATCTGTATTTATTCTTAAAATCTTCTCAGTTTCCGATAGCCATAGCGGGCCTGTGCGCCCAACTGCTCTTCGATGCGGATGAGTTGGTTGTATTTCGCCATACGGTCGGTACGCGACAGGGAGCCGGTTTTGATCTGACCACTATTGGTGGCCACGGCGATGTCGGCAATGGTGGTGTCCTCCGTCTCACCGGAACGGTGGGAGGTGACGGTGGTGTAACCATGACGGTGGGCCATCTCGATGGCGTCGAGGGTCTCCGAAAGGGAGCCGATCTGATTTACCTTGATCAGGATCGAGTTGGCGGCACCCATCTTGATGCCCCGCTCCAGGAACTTCACATTGGTGACAAACAGGTCGTCGCCCACGAGTTGACAGCGTTCTCCGATCCGTTCGGTCAATGTCACCCAGTTGGTCCAATCGTTCTCATCCAGGCCGTCCTCAATGGAGTCGATCGGATATTTATTGATGAGCGTTTCGAGGTAGGCGATCTGCTCGGCGCCAGTCAGTTTCTTACCGTTAGGATCCTTCTTCTTACCGTTCTTCAGTTGTCGATAATCATAGAAGAGCTGACCGTTTTCGAGAACGGCAAACTCAGATGCCGCACAGTCCATGGCGATCGTTACATCCTTGCCCGGCTGATAGCCGGCAGCCTTGATGGCCTCCATGATGGTGTCGAGGGCATCTTCGATACTATTAAAGTTCGGTGCGAAGCCTCCCTCATCACCGACGGCGGTGGAGAGACCGCGGGCCTTCAGCAACTTGGCGAGGTTATGAAACACCTCGGCACCCATGCGGACAGCCTCTTTCAAAGACTTGGCCCCGACGGGACGGATCATGAACTCCTGGAAGGCGATAGGCGCATCGGAGTGGGCCCCGCCGTTCACGATGTTCATCATCGGCACGGGGAGTGTATAGGTGTTCGTTCCACCGAGGTAACGGTAGAGAGGCATCTTCAGATAAGCGGCAGCAGCGTGGGCAACCGCCAGCGACACACCGAGGATGGCATTGGCACCCAGGTTCTGCTTGGTCGGCGTACCGTCGAGCGCGATCATCTTCGCATCGATCTTCCGCTGTTCAAGGGTGCTCATGCCGATGATGGCAGGCGCAATCACCTGATTGACGTGATCGACCGCCTTCTGCACACCCTTGCCGAGATAACGGCTCTGGTCGCCATCGCGAAGTTCCAGGGCCTCGTTCTCACCAGTAGAGGCACCTGAGGGCACGGAAGCACGACCCATAATGCCGCTCTCCAGCGTCACCTCCACCTCTACCGTGGGGTTACCACGTGAATCCAGGATTTCCCTTGCATGTATGTTTTGTATTATCATATATTATATATTAATGTGAATCAATCCTTTCCGTTTGTCTTCTGCTTGAGATAGTCGGCAAAGATACGGGCCGCGCTCTCGACCTTCGCAGCACAGGGACGGGTCTTGTAGTATTCTGCCGTGCGCTCGGAAGCCACATAACTACAGACCGCCTTCTGATGGCCCTGGATGCCTAAAATCTCGGCACAGATCAGACTGCCGTTCTCCTGTTTCGACCGAGCCAGCAACTCCTGAACGACCTTATAGCAGGCCGACTTACCCTCACGGTCACTGCCCTCGGTCTGACCGCAGTCCAGTCCTGTGAGCATGACGATGCCCGAGACGCAGCCACCTTCTTAGCCAACGTGTCGTCGAGGCCATAGAGGTCTGCAAAAGCCGCCACCACACTCTGGCAGCAGCCATAGCCTGCCATGAAATTCTCTACGGCACGCTCCACTCTCTTGTCGATCTCCTGATTTGTCATTATTTGCTATATTGAGTTGCAAAAATACAAAAAAAGGAAGAATAAAATCCGCTCTAAACCGATTTTTGATGTTAATAATATCTAAATAGACGGAAGAACACTTGGAATGTTCGTAAAAAACGAGTAATTTTGTACGCCACTAATAAGGTTTAAAATTCAAAAGGGTAGATATTTACATTTGTTTAACGTCATATTTATATTTTATTATCAATGATTTATTCTAAAGAAGTTGAAAACATGTGTAGCGTTTGTAAGGGCGCTTATCATGGACCTGCACCTATCCCCGAGGA
>ONNY01000176.1 GCA_900319305.1 uncultured Prevotella sp. | reverse complement strand
CATCATCCAGATAAAGTGGCAGCCCTTGGCGAAGATGTGCGCAAGGCTGCCGAAAAGAAGTTTCAGGAGATCAATGCCGCCAAAGACCGCATCTGGAAAGCACGCGGCCTTTAGAACTGCCAACGACTGGGTATCTGTCTATCTGGCCAGAGATGCTTGGCATACTGGTAACGGTACAGTTCAAAGAGTGCTGTCAGCCGTGTCAGCCGTTCCTTAAAGGCTTCATAATCCTTACGTTCTGGTTGAGTCCACTGCACTTCTGATAGTGCAGACATACGTGGCAGTGCCTGATATTCAAGCATCGCCTCGTTGGTGATGTACTCTGTCCAAAGGTTGGCTTGTGCGCCGAGGATATGCTGACGGGCCGTCACAGAGAGACTATCAGGGGCAGGATCGAGACTATAGACCTTCTCGACGGGGATGAAACCGCCACAGCGACTGGGTTCGAAAAGTGGATCCTCCACTTGTTGGTAATCGAAATAGCAGAAGGTGGTAGGTGACATGACGACATCATGACCTGTCTCTGCAGCCTTTGCACCAGGTTCCGTACCTCTCCACGACATGATCATCGCATCTTCTGGGGATCCGTCGAGAATCTCGTCCCATCCTAAGGCACGACGACCCTTGGAAGTGAGGAAGTCGAAGACACGCTTGGTGAAATGATGTTGTCCTAATCCCTGGCATTTGGGACACTGGATCCACTTGTCTGTTGGTGCCTCGTCTCCACCGATGTGGATCACTTCAGAGGGGAAGAGATCCATGATCTCTGTCAGTACATCCTCAATAAACTGATAGACGCGCTCATTGCCGATGCAGAGCACATCTTTATAGATACCCCAGTAGTGTCCCACCTGATAAGAACCACCCGTACAACCTAACTCCGGATAACTGGCAAGGGCTGCGAGCATATGACCAGGCATGTCTATCTCTGGGATGATGGTGATATGACGGGCAGCAGCATAGGCTACAATCTCCCGTACTTCTTCTTGGGTGTAATAGCCACCATAGGGAATACCATCGTCGATATCGGAGTTGGTGCCGATGATAGTTCCTGTGCGCTGTGAACCTACAGCTATCAGTTTGGGCCACTTTTTCATCTCAATACGCCAGCCTTGGTCGTCTGTCAGATGCCAGTGGAAGCGGTTCATATTGTGGAGTGCCAGTAGGTCGATGAACTTCTTCACGAAATCCGTAGAGAAGAAATGACGAGAACAGTCGAGGTGCATACCACGCCAGACGAAACGGGGAGCATCGGAAATAATGGCTGCAGGCAGGACTGCCCCTTCTTTGACGGCTTTCCTCAGTGTCTGGATGCCATAGAATACACCAGCAGCCGAACCTCCCTCGATGCGGATGCCTTTCTGGCTGACGGTGAGGATATACCCCTCTGCTTCCTTCACCTTGGGTGAGAGGGAGAGGGTAATGTAGGTTGCCTTTTTCTGTCGCTTGTCGGCAATGGCAAGGTCGAGGTCTGACATTTCTTTGATATATTGTTGCAGAAATAATGCCTCGCGCTGCAGACCCTCGCCTGCGAGGATCTGCACCTGATTGCTCAATACAAACGGTTCACCTTTCTGCAGATCGATGTGTTGTGGCAGGGGCACAACCTCATAGTTTGCCAGGTTGCCGGCCTGAGTGAATAGTGAACAGTGAATAGTGAATAGTGCCAGAAGCACCATCACTTTGAAAAAATAGGTTGTAATCTTCATGATCCTTTGTCCTTTTTGTCCTGTAGTCCGTTGCTTATCATCAGAATTTATATTCCACAAATGCTTCCATTGCCTCGTAACAGGCCAGACCGAGGGCATCGTAGCGCTTGGCAGTCTCTCTGTTCCTGTCTTCGGCACGCTGCCAAAACAGCCGTTCGTCGTTGCCAAGGAAAGGCGCACTCTCCATCTGACTCTGATGACGGAGGATCGCATTTCGTTTCTCTCGCAGTTCCTCAGGACTCATCGGCACACACATCTCGATGTCAGCCACATCCCATTCTGCCCAGGCACCACGGTACATCCACACACGACAATCTTTCAACCACTCGGCTCCTGCTTTCTTCTCTTCGTCGATGGCAGCCAACACGGCATCCGTACATTTACGATGGGTGCCATGAGGATCAGCCAGGTCGGCAGCCACATAGATCTGATGGGGTTGGATCTCTTCCAACAACTGCATGATGGGTTCGACATCGCGCTCCGTCATAGGCAGTTTCTCGATCTTTCCACTCTCATAGAAAGGCAGGTCGAGGAAGTGGATATGATCTTTCGGGATATGGTTGTAACCACAGGCATTACGGGCCTCGCCACGACGGATCAGACCCTTTACCGTAAGGATGGCGCGATTATCCCAATCGCCATCTTCCTTCTGTTTCAGATAACTCATGATCTCCCGATAGCGGATCTTGATAACCTCATCGGAGCCGTTGGCAAAGAGTTTGTTAAAGCCATTGATGAAGTGCATGTATAGCCGCACCTCTTCATCAGCCACAGCAATATTGCCCGATGTCTCGTAAGCCACATACACATCGTGTTTCTGTTGTTTCAGACGTCGGATGGTACCTCCCATGGAGATGACATCGTCATCAGGGTGAGGGGAGAAGACAATCACACGTTTGGGATAGGGCTTGGCCCTCTCAGGACGGGTGCTGTCATCTACGTCAGGCTTTCCACCAGGCCATCCGGTGATGGTGTGCTGCAGTTCGTTGAACACTTCGATATTCACCAGACCGGCTTGTCCGTCGAATTGTTCGATGAGGTGCCCCAGGCCGTTATCTACATAATCCTTGGTGGAGAGTTTCAACAGGGGCTTGCCTGTCTTGTTACAGAGGTCGATGACTTGTCGCCTTAACTGATGTTCAGGCAATTTGATGGTAGCTGTCAGATTCAGATTCATCATGTAAAGTTTTTAGTCGTGATTGATTGTTTGACAAAGATACGAATAATTATCGGAACAAACGTGTTTTTTGGGAAGATTAACACTCAAATAGAGAAAAATGATTATCTTTGGCTTCACCGAAGGTACTCATGCTCGAAAAAGCCCAAAAACATTTGGCTTTTTACT
>ONNY01000132.1 GCA_900319305.1 uncultured Prevotella sp. | reverse complement strand
GGGAAGAACAGCACCTGATCCGTACCCATCAGTTGGGTGAGATCATGATAGAAATAGCCTGCTTCCTCAGCATCCTGAAGCACGAAAAGCATCTGCGACTGACACTTGCGAGCCAGGCTGGCAAACAGCATCGGGGCCGATGAGCCCAATAAACTTTCAAGGAAAATTTTCTTTTCAGAAGATTTCCCCAACAGTTTTGCCAGTGCCGACACCTGCGGCAACTGAACGTATAATCTCTCTAATTCCTGTATATTCATCGCGAATCGGGTGCAAAATTACAAAAAATATTTGGTTTTTTACGCACTTATTCGTACCTTTGCACCATAAATCCGAAAAAAAATGCATCAAAGCGACAGTATTGTCATCATACCGACTTATAATGAGAAGGAAAACATCGAGAAGATTATCCGTGCGGTGTTTGCCTTAGATAAGTGTTTCCATATTCTGATCATCGACGACGGCTCACCTGACGGGACTGCAGCCATCGTGAAAGTGATGATTGCCAATGAGTTCTCGGATCGTCTGTTTATCTTGGAGCGTTCTGGTAAACTCGGACTGGGCACAGCCTATATCACAGGCTTCAAATGGGCATTGGAGCACGACTATGAGTATATCTTCGAGATGGATGCAGACTTCAGTCATGATCCCCACGACCTGCCGAGACTCTATGCGGCCTGTCATGACGAGGGCTACGACGTGGCCATCGGCTCGCGCTATGTGACGGGTGTGAATGTGGTGAACTGGCCCATCGGACGCGTGCTGATGAGTTACTTCGCCTCGAAATACGTCAGGATCGTGACTGGCTTCCTGGTTCACGACACCACTGCGGGTTTCGTGTGCTACAAGCGCCGCGTGCTGAAGACCATCGAACTCGACAAGATTCGCTTCAAGGGCTATGGTTTCCAGATTGAGATGAAATACACCGCCTATAAGATCGGCTTTAAGATTAAAGAGGTTAGCGTGATTTTTGTGAACCGTTGCGAGGGCACCAGCAAGATGTCAGGCGGTATCTTCGGCGAGGCGTTCTTCGGCGTGATGCGACTCCGCTGGGACGGTTGGATGAGGAAGTATCCGAAGATTGTAGATTAAACTCAGATTAAACTAAAATGTTATCTCTATTATATAAGCTCTACCAAATCATCATAGGCTTGCCGGTACTGATCTTCATCACGATCTTTACGGCGATAGAGGTGGGTATCGGTACGACCATCGGCAACGGCCACTTCTGGGGCTATTATCCTGGAAGATGGTGGGCTAAGATCATTGTAAGGACTTTGTTGCTACCTATTAAGATAGAAGGAAGAGAGAACCTGGAGAAGGATCAGAGTTACGTGTTTGTGGCGAACCATCAGGGCATCTTCGACATCTTCGTGATCTACGGCTATCTGGGGCGCAACTTCAAGTGGATGATGAAATACCAATTGGGCAAGATCCCGTTTATCGGCTATGCCTGTAGGAAGTCCCATCAGATATTCGTTGACAAGCGTGGACCAAAACGAATCCAGAAGACTTACGAGCGAGCCCGTGATATTCTGCAGGAGGGTTACAGTGTGACGGTGTTCCCTGAGGGAGCCCGTTCGTTTACAGGCCACATGGGCAAGTTCAAGAAAGGAGCCTTCGCACTGGCCGACGAACTGCAACTTCCTGTAGTACCTCTGACAATTAATGGCTCGTTTGATGTGCTGCCACGTACGAAGGGATTCATCAATCTCATCAACTGGCATCCGTTGTCTCTGACGATCCACCAGCCCATCTACCCTATCGGCCAAGGGCCTGACAATGTGGATGCGACGATGCGCCAAGCCTACGACTCTGTGATGTCGGGGCTGGTGCCTGAATACCAAGGTTATATAGAAAATCCTGATCAATGATTGCAAGAAATTTAATTCTTTTCCTGTTACTGAACATTCTGCCGTTCTTGTATTTCTATCTGCGATTTTTCCGCAAGAAAGCAGTTTGGTGGAAGCAAGTGCTGTTGTGGCTTCCCTGTGTGTTGATGATAGCCTATACCATCTATCTGGCCCTGGAGCCCAACTTCATTCCGGATAATGATCGTATCTATCTGCTGTATGGCTATCTGCTGCTGTTAGGACTGGTCACCGTTCCTATGTGTACCTACATACTCAGTTCGCTGATTGGCAGAGGATGTTCTGCATTAGTCAGGAAGTACTGCGTAAGCCGTCAGTCGAAACCCCGTAAGAACTACGGCAACTTCATTGGCGTGCTGACGATTCCCCTTATCTGGTTGATTGTGCTCTGGGGCGCCTTCCCCGGGTTCAACAAGTTTGAGGTGAACCATACGGAATATGTATCGGCAGAACTCCCAGAAGCCTTCGACGGCTATCGCATCGTGATCTTCTCGGATGCCCACGTAGGCAGCTACCAGAAGCGCAACACCGATGTGCTCAATGCCGCCATCGACAGCATCAATGCCCAGAAACCGGATATGATTGTGTTCACAGGTGATCTGCTGAACATCCAGCCGTCAGACCTCTATCCCCATTTCAAGTCACTGAGTAACCTGAAAGCTAAGGACGGCGTTTTCTCCATTCTCGGCAATCACGACTATGCGGAATACTTAGGCTGCGACGAGGCCATCAAGGCGGCAAACATCAAGGAGACCATCAGTCTGGAGAAACAACTGGGCTGGACCCTCCTACTCAATGAGAACCGCACGATTACCCGCGACAAGGATCATATCATCCTTGCTGGTATGGAGAACGACGGCGACGGAGTGCACTTCCCCCAGAAGGGTGATATCAACAAGACGCTGGAGAACGTGAAGGACAGTGATTTCATCCTGATGCTGGAGCACGATCCTTCTTCTTGGCGTCGTAAGATTATTCCTGACGGAAGAGCACAACTCACCCTCAGCGGACATACCCACGCCATGCAGTTCAACATCTTCGGCTGGTGCCCGATGTCGCTCTTAGGCAAGGAGTTCTGGGGCTGGTATGAGGAAGGCAACCAGAAGCTGTTTGTCACAGCTGGTCTGGGTGGTCTGATCCCCTTCCGCTTCGGTGCTACGGGTGAGATCGTGATCCTGACGCTGAAGAAGAAATAGCAATCCTTATCAATAACTTAAAATCAACTAATTATGAGAAAGAATGTTTTCAAGTTGGCCATGATCGCTATGGCACTGTTTCTCTCCACCGCCTGTTTTGCTCAGGCTGGCAAAGTGAATAACTTCCGCATCAAGCGCGGTACGAACATCAGCCACTGGCTCTCTCAGTCAGAGCAGCGTGGCGAGGCCCGTCGCCTCCATATCCAGGAGGACGACTTCGCACGTCTTGAGTCGTTAGGCTTCGACTTCGTGCGTATCCCCATCGACGAGGTGCAGTTCTGGGATGAGAAAGGCAACAAGCTGACTGAGGCCTGGGATCTGCTGAACAACGCCCTCGACTGGAGCCGCAAGCACAACCTGCGTGCCATCGTGGATTTGCACATCATCCGTTCTCATTACTTCAACGCCGTGAACGAAGCTGATCAGGCCGCTAACACCCTGTTCACCTCTGAGAAATCGCAGGAGGATCTGCTGAACCTCTGGCGACAGCTCTCTGCATTCCTGAAGGACCGCAGCTGCGACTGGGTGGCCTATGAGTTTATGAACGAGCCTGTGGCCCCAGAGCATGAGCAGTGGAACCAGCTGGTGGCAAAGGTACACAAGGCCCTCCGCAAGCTGGAGCCTCAGCGCACACTCGTGGTTGGCTCTAACATGTGGCAGGGACACGAGACGATGAAGTATCTGAAAGTGCCCGAGGGCGACAAGAACATCGTGCTCTCCTTCCACTACTACAACCCGATGCTGCTCACCCACTACGGGGCTTGGTGGACACCGCTGGGCAAATATAAGGGTAAGGTGAACTATCCCGGCGTGCTGGTGTCTAAGGAAGACTTCGATGCCGCTCCCGACGAGATCAAGGATCAGCTGAAGCCCTATACCGAACAGTACTGGGACATCAACAAGATCCGTGAGCAGTTCAAGGATGCCATCGAGGCTGCGAAGAAATACGACCTGCAGCTGTTCTGTGGTGAGTGGGGTGTCTATGAGCCCGTGGATCGTGAGATTGCCTACAACTGGTATCGCGACGTGCTGACCGTCTTCGACGAGTTCAACATCGCCTGGACCACCTGGTGCTACGATGCCGACTTCGGCTTCTGGGATCAGCAGCGCCACAGCTTCAAGGACTATCCTCTGGTAGAACTCCTGATGTCAGGCAAGCCTCTGGAGAAATAAGCAAATAAAACATAGCCTACAAATTCCCGGCGAGGAATTTGCGGCAGATTTCTATGGGAAGACCACGACGGCGGGCATAGTCTCGCAACTGGTCTTCCCCTATTTTTCCCAAGTTGAAATAGCGGGCTTCTGGATGGGCGAGCATCAGGCCACTGACACTGGCATGAGGTTTCATGGCACCACTCTCCGTTAAGCGGATACCAATCTGTTTCATATCCAACAGATCATCCAACACGAAGTTCAGACTGGTATCTGGCAGAGAGGGATAACCCACCGCAGGACGGATGCCCTGAAACTTCTCTACCAGCATATCAGC
>ONNY01000131.1 GCA_900319305.1 uncultured Prevotella sp. | reverse complement strand
AAATCTTTACTGCTATACACCATCGCTCTCATTCTTTGAACGAGTGCAAAAGTATCATATTTCTCTTTCATGCACAAGACGTCAAAATTGACAGCTTACATATAATATATTATATAATAATTATATATATAATATATATATTATATATATAATTAAAATTTTAAGTCGCGTTTCATGGTACTCATGAGAAAACTGCCATCTGTACCACCCAAAATAAAAACTGAAAACTGAATCAAAATACCTCTTCCTACAAAACTGTATTCTGTATTTCTGTATCCAAACATACCACCCAAATAAAAAACTGATATCTGATTTACTGATACGTTTTCCACAACGTGTTTATAAACGTGTCTTTTTTGGCGAATAATTTGCAGGACTGATGAATTATTTGTACTTTTGCAGTGTCGGATGAAGGACTAAGAAACCTGGACATTAAAGAGTAAAATTGCTAGATTTAAATCTAAAAATTGCGCGCATTAATGGTAGCAATATTTTCCCTTAATACCACTCTTTTGAAGTGTTATCAGACGACGTAAAAAAAATAAACATTCTTAGCTAAGTCAAGCGTCGCAAGGCGCCGAGCGAAAATTCTGAGATGTTATGAGTAAGAAGGAGACAATGATATTTACAACGCAGATATATAAGGAGGGAATTTCTTTTTTAGGCAATTATTTGGGACTTTCAGTTTTATTTCTTATTTTTGCAACCAAAACGGACCTATAAATATGGAGAAGATGTGGTCACTACAGAATGCACTCTATCATAACAATTATCTGAGATCGTGCATCAGAATCGCCTTAAAGATCATCACCTTTCTGGCTGATAATGCTGCCCTGTGCGTGATTGTGGGTGCCATCCTGGAGTTCGGATTCGTGTTGACGGAAAGGCTTCAGAACGAACTGAATCTGGTGTATTTCTGGGCGTGGAACATGTTCCTGATCGAGCGTATCTTTAGGTTGCTCCTCACGAAGCGCGGGCATCGGAAATCCGCCTTCAACTTCCTGGGATGGAGCCTCAACGGTCTGCTGGCACTCACGTTGATTCCCATCTTCGTGGAATTCTTCAACATCAACGACCATATCGGCGTGATGAAGATTATCGACAACAGAGGGTTTCACCTGTTTATCCTGTTTATCATCTCGTTTATCGAACTGTCGGACGCCGTGATCACCTCGTTGGGCAGGAAGACGAACCCTGCCCTGATGCTGGCCGTAAGTTTTCTGTTTATCATCCTGGTGGGCTCGGGGTTGCTGCTGATGCCCCGTTGCATCCAGCCGGGCGTACACCTCTCCTGGATCGACTCGCTGTTTACGACCACCAGTGCGGTCTGCGTGACGGGTCTGACGACGATCGACGTGCCAAGCACGTTTACCTGTTTCGGACAACTGGTGATCATGGCGCTCATCCAGGTGGGTGGTCTGGGTATGATGACCATCACCAGTTTCTTCGCCCTCTTCTTCATGGGTAACACGAGTATCTACAACCAGATGATGGTGAGCGACATGGTGAGTTCGAAGTCGCTCGCCTCGCTGTGGTCCACCCTGCTCAACATTTTCGGTTTTACGGCGATCCTCGAACTGGCTGGGGCCGTACTGATCTTCCTGAATATCCACGGCACGATCGGGCTGGACTTCTGGCACGAGTTGTTCTTCAGCGTGTTTCATTCCGTGTCGGCCTTCTGTAATGCAGGCTTCTCGAATTATCCCGACGGCATGAGTGCGCCCGCGCTGCTGGGGGGTGGACACTGCTGGCTGTATATGATTATCGCACTGCTGATCATCCTGGGCGGTATCGGCTATCCCGTGCTGGTGAACCTGAGGACGGCGGTGGAAAGACACGCCAACGTGATCTGGAAATGGATCAACGGACGCCACTACGCCAGCCTGAGTATTCCCAACCTGTTTGACCTGAACACGAAGATCGTGCTGAGAACCACCGTTATCCTGATTCTGACCGGTACGGCGCTGCTCGCCTATTTTGAGTGGGACAACACGTTTGCCGGGATGCGGATTCACGAGAAACTCGTTCAGGCGTTCTTCAATGCCGTCAGTCCGCGTACGGCGGGTTTCATCAGCGTGAACCTGAACAGCATGTGCATCCAGGCGATCTTTATCTACACGATCCTGATGTGGATCGGCGGTGCGTCGCAATCGACGGCCGGTGGTGTGAAGGTGAACGCCTTCGCCGTGGCCTACCTGAACATCCGGGCGATCATCCACGGGTCCAACCGCGTGGAGTTTGCCGGACGTGAACTGTCCACCGACTCCATCCGTCGTGCCAATGCAGCCGTCTTCACCAGTGTGATGGTGCTGGCGTTCTTCATCTTCCTGGTCACGCTGACCGACCCCGACCTGCCCTTGAAGGCCATTGCCTTCGAGTGTGTGTCGGCCTTCGCGACGGTGGGTTCGTCGTTGGGTATCACCTCCGAACTGCAGGAAGGCAGTAAGGTGCTGCTCATCATCCTGATGTTCCTTGGACGTGTGGGTGTGGTGACGATGGCACAGGGTCTGCTGAAACAGTATAAGAACCAGAATTATAAATTACCTCAAGACAATATTACCATATCATGAAGTGTATTATTATCGGATTAGGAACCTACGGCAGGGTGATGGTGGATGAGTTGTCTGCCCTGGGCCATGAGGTCATTGCCGCCGACAGCGACGCCAGTCGTGTAGAGAGAGTGAAGGACATCTGTGATGCCGCGTTTCAAATTGATGCTAGCGACGAACTCGCCCTGGGCGTGTTGCCGCTGAAAAAGGTGGATGTGGTGATCGTGGCGATCGGCAGTAACCTGGGTGCCTCCGTCCGCGTGGTGGCGCTGTTGAAGAAACTGGGTGTGAAGAGCATTTATGCGCGTGCCAACGACTATGTGCACAAGAGCATCCTGCAGGCGTTCGACATCGAGAAGATCCTGATTCCGGAGGAGCGTGCCGCCCGTTCGCTGGTGCGCCAGATGGATCTGGGTGTGAAGACCGACCTGTTCCGTATCGACGACAATTACTGCGTGTATAAGTTCAGGATTCCCGAGAAGTTCGTGGGACTCCCCGCCAACGACCTGCATCTCTACGAGGATTATCACTTGAAGATCATCGCCGTGAAGAAGAAGGAGAGGTTGCAGAATTTCCTGGGTATCGAATTCAATGCGTCGGTGGTAGTGAATACCACGGAAGACGAGGATCAGCCTCTGGAACCAGACGACGTGCTGGTGTGCTACGGTAAGGAGTCGGATTTCAGGAAACTCTGCCGATTGTTATAAGGGTGTGGCATCGTCGTGGATGCTCTCTGCCATCAGACGATAAATCTCACGGGTACGGTCATCAGGGAGCATCGCCATCTGCATCTGCATGACGTTCTGATCGAAACGCACCATGGGTCCTGTCTGGGCGTCTTTCGGAGAGAGGGTCTGTACCTTACGGGCGGTCTCCGATATCAGAGGAAGGAACAGGTGGAAGTCGATCTGCTCGGCTTCGAGTACGCGTTCTGCCAAGCGATAACAATGGTTGGTGAGGTTGCATGCCAGAACGGCGGCGAGGTGCATCTTCTTCCGTTTCTCGGAATCACAATCAACGACATGATCTGAAATGCTTTCTGCGAGGGTGCGGATGGTGGCCAGCGCCGAAGGACTGGATGCCTCAATAAAACAGGGTATCTCGCGGAAGTTGACAAGACGGTTTTTCGAGAATGTCTGCATCGGATAGAGCACACCATACTGTGTGGCGTGGTCTTTGAAGACCGACATGGGTATACTGCCTGCGGTATGGAGGAACAGGGCGTTAGGACGCGTGGCACAGAGGGCGGCTGCCAAAGTGGCGAGGGCATCGTCCTTTACTGCGAGGATGTAGATGTCTGCATCGGGAAGTACGGCTTCCAAAGAGGCGGTATAAGAACAGCCAATCTTATCTGCGAGTGAACAATCTCTTGGTTGGCATCTTTTAATGCCAAAGCCAGTTGGGTGGCGAGGTTACCTGAGCCGATGATGACGATTTTCATTTCTGACGGGTAGCGTTATAGAGTCCTTTTAGCAACAGATATTTATCATGTATGATCTGATGGTGGCACTGGGGCACGATGTCCTTTGCCATCCCGCCCGTGGCGATAATATGTACGGGTGATGTGAGCGTCGGCAACAGACGATCCAGTAGTCCGTCGATCATGGCGGCGGTGCCGTTAAGGATGCCGCTCTGCATACATTCCAACGTGTTGCGGCCTATCAGATGTGTAGGTTTTTCAATGTTGATGGCGGGTAGTTGGGAAGCTCGCTGACTGAGAGCATTGAGGGAGGTCTTGACGCCCGGAATGATCAGTCCGCCCAAGAAGCGTCGCTCAGAATCGATGACACCAAAAGTGGTGGCGGTGCCGAAGTCGATAACGATGGCGGGTGCACCGTAACAGGTGACGGCTCCCAAGGCATCTGCCAGACGATCCTTGCCCAACTGGGTGGGGGATTCGATGGAGATGGTAAGGTGGCCTTCGGCATCGGCGATACTGAAGAAATGCGGGGTGAGTCCGGTGAGGTCGTTGATGGCTTGTGCCACATCATCATTCACCTCGGGTACGACGGAGGAGATGACGACACGCGAAATGTCTGCCGCTTCCACATTGTATTTCCGAAGACCCTGCTTCAGTTCGTAGCGGAAGAAGGTGACGGTCTCTTCCTTGCGCGTCTTGAAGCGCCAGGTGTGGGTGATGGTACCGTCGTTGGAGGCCAGGGCGACGACGATGGTGGAGTTGCCGATGTCGATTAATATATTCATCCTTCGGCAGGCTCAGGAACCGTGGTTAGGTGGTTTAAAATAAGGTCGGCGGTTTCTTCTTTCGAGCAGAGGGGTAAGGGCGTGACGGCGTCTGGGGTGATGAGCGTCACCTGGTTCGTGTCAACGGCAAAACCCGTCGATGAAGAAGAGATCGAGTTGGCACAGATAACGTCTGCATTTTTCGATGCCAGTTTGGAGCGGGAGTTCTCGATCAGGTTTTCCGTCTCCATCGAGAAGCCTACAAGGATTTGTCCAGGGCGCTTGTGGGCGCCGAGGTAGCCGAGGATGTCCTGTGTGCGCGTCAGTGGGATGTGAAGGTCGGCATCGCTTTTCTTCACTTTCTGATCGGAGTAGGTGGATGGCGTATAGTCTGCCACCGCACTGCACATGATGATGGCATCCTGCGTGGAACTGATGGAGGTGACGGCGTCGAACATATCTGCAGCACTGACTACATCAATTTTATTAACACCAACGAAGGGTTGAAGACAGACGGGTCCGGAGACGAGCGTTACCTCTGCACCGCGAAGCACAGCCATCTTCGCAAGGGCGTATCCCATCTTGCCTGAAGAGTGATTGGTGATGAAGCGCACGGGGTCGATGGCCTCCTGAGTAGGTCCTGCGGTAATCAGCAGTTTCTTGCCGCTGAGGTCTTTTTCTTTTGCCAGATGCAGGAGGATATGCGACAACAAAGTCTCCTCGGATGGCATCTTGCCGCTGCCCGTATCGCCACAGGCCAGACGGCCCACCACGGGCGAGATGATATGATAGCCGTAGTGCTGGAGTTTCTGCAGGTTGTCCTGCAGGATGGGATTCTCCCACATACCCGAGTTCATGGCCGGTGCGAAGAGCACAGGGGCTTTCGTAGCCATGATGGTGGTAGTGAGCATATCGTCGCAGATACCTAAAGCCACCTTTCCGATGACGTTGGCCGTACAGGGTGCCACGAGGAAGAGGTCGCCCTTCTTCGCCAGAGACACGTGTTTCACGTCGAAGTTGAAGTTACGGTCGAAGGTATCGACGATGCACTTGTTGTTCGTGAGGGTCTCGAAGGTCATCGGGGTGATGAAGTGCGTGGCGTTCTGCGTCATGATGACGTGAACGTCGGCGTTGAGTTTCACCAGCATCGAGGCCAGATTGGCGATCTTATAGGCAGCGATGCTGCCCGTCACACCCAGCACGACGGTTTTACCTGTTAACGGTCCCTGAGCCTGTCGAAGGGCGGTTCCTGAGCTTGTCGAAGGATTATTGTTCAATGAGCAGTCCATGTTTCTCGTAGTTGGCTTTACGTACGATGTGATTGTCCTGATCCACGAAGAGCACGGTGGGCTTGTGCGTCTTGGCTTCCTCGGGCGTCATCTGGGCATAGGCCATGATGATGATCTTATCGCCTGCCTCGACACAACGGGCTGCGGCACCGTTCAGACAGATGATGCCAGAACCAGCCTCACCGGCAATGGCATAGGTCTCGAAGCGATTGCCGTTGTCGATGTCGGCAATCTCCACTTTCTCATATTCCAGGATGCCTGACTCGCGCAACAGGTCGGAGTCGATGGTGATGCTGCCCACATAATCGAGGTCGGCCTGCTTCACAACAGCACGGTGGATTTTTGCTTTCAACAGTGTTATATTCATATCATTTTTCACTTTTCACGGTCCCTGAGCCTGCCGAAGGGTTTACGATGAAGTTGTCGATCAGGCGCGTCTTGCCGATATACACGGCGATAGCCACCAGTGTCTCGCCCTCGATCTTCTGAGTGCGCTGGATGTTCTCGAAGTCCACCACCTCCACGTAGTCGATACGAGCCAGAGGCTCTGACTCAAGACTCTCACGGATGATACTGATCACCTTCTGAGAGTCACGCTCACCCTGACTGATAGCCTCCTGACCTTTCTTCAAGCTCTTGGAGAGGATGAGGGCAGCCTGACGCTCCTCTGGGTTCAGATAGGTGTTACGGCTCGACTTGGCGAGACCGTCATCCTCACGTACGATGGGACAAGGTACGATCTCAATCGGGAAGTTCAGGTCGCGTACGAAGCGCTTCACCGTAGCCAACTGCTGGGCGTCCTTCTGTCCGAAGTAAGCACGATCGGGCTGAACGATATTGAAGAGTTTGCCCACCACCGTGCAGACGCCACGGAAATGAACGGGGCGCACGGCACCGCAGAGCAGTTCGGTGGTCTCTGTGGTATCAATGAACGACGTGAAGTGTCCGGGATACATCTCTGCAGGCTCGGGATTGAAGATGAGGTCTCCCCCAGCCTCTTCCACCTTCTGCATATCACGGTTCAGGTCGCGCGGATAAGCCTCCAGGTCCTCGTTGGGACCGAACTGGATGGGATTGACGAATACGGATACCACCGTACGGTCGTTCTGACTGGCTGACTTGCGGATCAGACTCTGATGTCCCTCATGCAGGAATCCCATTGTGGGTACGAGTCCTACACTCAGTCCTTCTTTCTTCCAGGCAGATACGATCTCCCTGACTTCTTTGACTGTCTTTACTACCTTCATATCGTTATCTTCTTACTTCTTCTACTTCAAAAAGGGCCTGCATCACCTCGTCGCTGATGGCGTAGGTCTGTGAGGCCTCGGGGAATGCGCGCGATGCACATTCCTCCTTATATTGTTTGAATGCCTCGAGCATCACGCTGTGGAGGTCGGCATACTGTTTCACGAACTTGGGGACGAAGCCGCCGGTGAAGCCCAGCATGTCCTGATAGACCAGCACCTGTCCGTCGCAACCGTTGCCGGCACCGATACCGATCGTCAGGGCATCCGTCTGTTCAGTAATGAGCTTCGCCAGGGGCGCTGGTACGCACTCGAGGGTGATGGCGAAGGCGCCTGCCTCTGCCACAGCCTCGGCATCCTGGATCAGTTTCTGTGCCTGTTCCAGCGATTTGCCCTGTACCTTATAACCACCTAAGGCATTGAAAGACTGCGGGGTGAGTCCGATATGTGCTACCACAGGGATACCTGCCTGAACGATAGCCTTGATGCGATCGGCATACTCGACACCACCCTCCAGTTTCACAGCCTGGCAGTTGGTCTCCTTCATGATCCTTCCTGCATTGCGCACGGCCTCTTCCACGGATGCCTGATACGACATAAACGGCATATCAATCACCACGAAAGCCTGTTTGGCGCCTCGGCAGACGGCCTTACCATGATGGATCATATCATCTACGGTGACAGCAAGTGTGTTTTCGTAACCTAACATGACATTGCCGAGCGAATCGCCCACAAGGATCATGTCGATACCCGCCTCATCGATCGTGCGGGCTGTGTTGTAGTCATAAGCCGTCAACATGCTCACGGGCTGTTGTCCCTTACGACCCAACAGATCAATTATGGTTGTTTTCATTTCTTATAATTAATGGTTATCCAAACAATCTTCCTATTATGAATAATCCCCACCAAGGCTGGTGGGGATCATAGTTTGATAAAGACATAAGTGTGTTACTTCACCTTTACTTAACTTTCTCCACGATAGCCTTGAAAGCCTCGGGATTGTTCATAGCGAGGTCAGCGAGCACCTTACGGTTGATCTCGATACCTGACTTAGCGAGCTTGCCCATGAGAACAGAGTAGCTCATACCCTCCAGACGAGCGGCAGCGTTGATACGCTGAATCCACAGGGCACGGAAGTTACGCTTCTTATTACGGCGATCACGATAGGCATAGGTCAAACCCTTCTCCCATGTGTTCTTTGCTACTGTCCAAACATTCTTGCGGGCTCCAAAATAGCCGCGGGT
>ONNY01000129.1 GCA_900319305.1 uncultured Prevotella sp. | reverse complement strand
GGAGCATCATCAGACCATGCCCTTCCCAGATGCCTGGCGCCAGGCTATCCGTCAGTACGACGGACTGGAGTGAAATTGTGTAGTACACACGCTAATGTGCACAAGGGGTCAGGAACTCTGTGTTCCTTTGCGCTGCCTATCCGTCAGCCCCTGCTTCTTGTCAGGTTTGCGGCCCTCTTCGCCATGAAGCGAGAAATCGAGGAACAACTGGCTCATGCCATCGCTCAGAAGCAGCGTCAGACATTTGTAACCGAGGATGCTCTTGTGCTCAAGGTGAGAGAATACCTTGCCGATGAGCTCACTCTTACGTCCGCTCTTCGGAGCGTCAGTGTCATCGATAATCAGGCAGACAGGCTTGTCATGCTCAGCCTCTGTGCTGCGGCTGATCTTACGCAGCAGCTGGAGATTCATAGCATACAGCAGCTTGCGCCACTTGATATTACCATCATTCATAAAACGATAGAACATGTCCTTCTCACAACAGAATAGGCGGCTTAATGAAGAGCCTTTTTTATTCCTATTTTATGTTAAATTATGCAGGTGCGCCATCACTTGCGAAACTTTAGTTTGGTAATATGAAAAAGACCCCAAAGAAGAATGTTGGTAAAAAAGCAAGTGAAGTGGTCGCAAATTGCGACCACAAAACAACTTGATAATGAGAAGAATAGCAACTTGAAGTCGCAATTTGCGACTTCAAGAAACTTATCTATGATGAGGTATATCTGCTTGGTGCCAGTGTGAAGGACATGGGCGTCGGCTTATGTGCTATCACCTACAGAGATGATAACATCAAGGCTATAAAACGGCACAGGTTTTTTCACGCCATTAACGTGTAAAAAATGCACGTTATTATCGTCACGTTCCAGTTCACCATCCTTTAAGGCATTCAGAACGTGACGTCTAACGTTTGATTCCTCTTTCATAAAGAGCGAAGCCATCTGTGCTACATTTAGCCACACCGTATCATTCTCTAATCTAACATCGATTTGAGTCTGTCCGTCTTCTGTCTGGTAAATAACAATTTTGTTCTCGTCCATTTTTTAGTCAGATAAATCCATTCTGCAAAGATACACAAAACCTGTGCAAAAGCAATGCATAGGTTTAGATTTTTTCTGATAAATATTACATCATATATCTAAGGCCGCAAAAGAATTTGGGCTTTTTATTGGTAATTACGGCATTTTACTGTATTTTTGCATCGCTAATAATAATCGATGGCTTGCCCATCATCTAATTCATTATTAATTATTCAACTTTATTTATTATGATGCCTAAACAGAAGATTTTTTATGGGGACTTATTGTCCCGAGGTCAGGAAACCCGTGCTCTCAGTAGCCTGTGTTTCCGCAAGTCAAAGCTTTACAAGATGCGACTCGTGCATACGCATCCAACGATTTTTGGTGATTATTCCGACTCTGACCAATGGGAGTTGTTAGTGAAGGCGATGAAGGAGGATCTGTTCAAACAGAAAGAATTTAAGTTCAGACATCCCAAAGACAGCGAGAAGGAATACGAACGTCATTACATCGGCTGCCCTGCGAATGGAATCGCGCTTCTGATGGTTGGTCAGTTCAAGAAGGAAATGGACTTCGCATTCGTCAGAATCGTACTGAAATCGGTTTTTTATGGTGAACCTTATATTGTACTTGAAAAATACGCCCAATCTTTTCGTAATCCAGATATCTTGGCAAAAATGGTGGAGAGTGCCTTCAACTGGGTGCTCAAAGGTCAGGGTGTGATCGTGAAGTTGGAGCCATGGGAGCCGAATAAGCAGGTGATGTGGCTGCTTGACTACGAAGAGTCGTATATGACTGAGATGCAGAAGATGAAGAAGGAGGATCTGATCATGATTGGTTATGAGGATGCGCTGGAGCGACACCAGAAACTGGAAGCCAAGAAGAAAAAGCGCCAGATCAAAAAAGCCAAGAGTATCAAAGACTATATTCTCTTTAAGGATAAGGCACTGGTGATGAAACTGCTGCGTCATCATGTCAGTAAATTCCGTTTGTCTAAAAAAGTTGCCATGCCTTTCAGACTGTTTATGGAGCGTAAGATCACGAAACGCATACCTTTTAAGTTGGTGCTGACGGAGATGCCTGAATTGAAGGGAAAGATTTCTAAAACCAGATATAATCATTGGACTGACAAAATGGTATCAAGTTATAAGGGCGATTCAGACTATGAAGCGTTGGAAAAGGAAATTGACGACTTGCTAAAGGATTAAAAAAAAGGCTGAAAAACGGGTCTGAAAAACGGGTTCGGGCATTTTTCGTATCACACGAAAATGCCCGATTTTTTATGCCGATACTCTGAAAAATACACCTAACTTTGCAACGTAAAAACAAATTATTAACATTGTATAATCCGAGTTGTTGTGGGATGTTTCTCTTGAGAACCTAAAACGCGCGTCATCCTCACACATCTCACAAACACTTGGAAGAAATGAAAGAAGAAAATGAGTACGTCTGGTTAGACGGCATGCTGCTGAAAGAGGAGCATCTGGTAAAGTTGTCAATGAATGCTGGCTGTTTCACTGTGGCAGAGCATTACCTGTGTGCGCTGTTGGCGCATGGGCTGATGTGTGGTAAGACGGACATCATCGACCGCGTGAACGAGGTACGTGAGTTTTATGGCGTGCCTAAGATTCCAGAGGCTGGCAATGGGATGTCGAGGACTAACTCCAGACCGTCCGATTCGCTGGACGACAAGGCAAGGGCAGCATTCAAGAAGATGAGTCTGGATGAACGCAGAAACGTTCTGAGAAACAGTCTTTCGTTGTTGCGTTCCAATCACCACCTATTTCATTATGCGTGTCACTGGCTGGGGGTGTTCCTGGTCATCAGAGACCGTCTGGAAGGCGAATCGCTGAAGATGAAGGACTTTATCGATTACTCTAGTACGATTATGCCAGCCGACTGGCCTGATAAGTTGAAGATGGGACTGAATACCTATAAGAACTTCGGGCGTGAGATAGACTACAACGACAAGGATGAGGCTTATTACGACATGGAAAACTGTCCTCAGAAGGAACTGTGCGATACGCTTTGGGACATCATCAAGCAGATGATTTTGACGACTGTTTGACGATTATCGAGTACGAATGACGACTAAAAAGACGATGTTTTGACGACTTGACGATTTCAAGGCCATGGTCTCATTTCTCGTCGTACTTTTGCATCGTCAAAAATCAGAAAAAATGAAACAGAGAATCATTTACGTAGGAACGCTGATAGATCTGGCTGCGATGTTCGAGCCGGATATTGAGGCAGAGAGTATCGAAGTTACGAACATTTTAAATTATGGGTATTATGAGCAAGATCAGAATTACGAGCGTTAGAAACGTTTATGGTGTGAAAGTGAAGAAGTGCTGTGCCTCGTGTCAGCACAAGTGTATCGAGAATGACGGTACAAGAGTCTGCTCCCTGACGATGACGGAGGTGGCGCAGAAGTTCAAGTGCGATCAGTGGCAGATGAGTGAAGGCCTGCAGCATGCAGGAAAACAATAGTTATTCATAATCCGATAAGAAGATGCGAATAGAAATCGAAGTGAGCCAGGAGACGCTGGCAACCGTCATGGACGGCAGGTGTGTGGAAGGAAGGTTGCGACTGCAACTTTCGAGTATGGGAACCCATCATGTGATAGGCTTTGGTCCCTACAACCGTAAACCTCGTGTAAGGGTGCGCGATCGTCTGATCCGCCGTCTGGAGCACGGTTGGGTGAAGGAGTCGACGAGGAATATCAAGGTCTATGATAGCATCCCCAAGGAATTGGGCAGTGCCAGGGTGATATCCATTCTGGATCGTGATCACCAGGGCGCGAAGGAGGCACTGATGGACCGTGAGTTGGATTTGATTGAGTTTTGTTAATTAATAATAGGAGATTTGTAGTATGGAGAATGTGATTGTAGTGTATGGTAAGTTATCTGGTTATGCCGCTGTCGTAACGTTCCTCGGCAACCAGTGGTGGAACACCTCTAAGGACCAGACGTTGGAGCCTCTGTTTGAGGAGCCGCCCTATCGCAGCAACGACTATCGTTACCTGTGTGAGAAAGACCAGCCGATACTGGTGAAGGATCTCGCCGGCATGATGGGGTGCGCCCTGATGAGTGGCGATGAGGAAGCCAAGGAGTGTCTTAAAAGCCGCTTTAAGGACATCAACGCGCTGGGCGTGAAGTTCCTGGCAGTACCTCAGGTGCTGAATCTGAAGATCCGTTTGTATGACCATATGGGTACGAAGCGCAACGGTAAGTACTCCGTGTGGTGTGAAGACTGTGACAGTGATTGGACGTACCTCTTCGACCTTGATGGTTTTGAGGATGCCAAGACTGCTCTGAGTTGGGCGAAGGCCTATATTGAGTTCTTTGTAAAGCATGGTGTGAGCGTGAGAACCACCCTGAAGTGCACAGAGGACATCTTCGAGATGCTGGCAGGCGAGACCTCCAACATGAAGATTGAGATTGAGAACCTTTAATCCGTAAGAATGGGATTTTGCTATCAGAAGAATTTTAGTAATCCTACATTGCCCGTTGACGAAGCGCAGTTTTATGCGCTCGTCAGGGCAAAACAATGGAACGAGAACATTGATAAGTATCGTGAGACTGGCGAGGCTTCCCTGAAG
>ONNY01000118.1 GCA_900319305.1 uncultured Prevotella sp. | reverse complement strand
GCTCTTATTGAGCAGGAGATCGAGGCACAGAAGAAGGAGATTATCGGTAAGCTTGAGAAGGGTCAGATCCTCGAGGGTACAGTTAAGAATATCACCTCTTACGGTGTATTCGTTGACCTCGGTGGTGTTGACGGACTCATCCATATCACAGACCTGTCTTGGGGCCGTGTTGACGATCCCCACAAGGTGGTTGAACTCGACCAGAAGATCAATGTGGTTATCCTCGACTTCGACGACGAGAAGCGCCGCATCGCCCTCGGTCTGAAGCAGCTCACTCCTCATCCCTGGGATGCTCTGGATGCTGACCTCAAGGTGGGTGACCACGTGAAGGGTAAGGTAGTCGTGATTGCCGACTACGGTGCATTCGTAGAGATCCAGCCTGGTGTTGAGGGTCTGATCCACGTATCAGAGATGTCTTGGAGTCAGCACCTCCGTTCAGCTCAGGAGTTCCTGAAGGTGGGCGACGATGTAGAGGCTGTCATCCTGACACTCGACCGCGACGAGCGCAAGATGTCACTCGGTATCAAGCAGCTCCGCGAGGATCCCTGGGAGGCTATCGAGACCAAGTATCCTGTTGGCAGCAAGCACACCGCCAAGGTTCGCAACTTCACCAACTTCGGTGTATTTGTGGAGCTCGAGGAGGGTGTTGACGGCCTGATCCACATCAGCGACCTCTCTTGGACAAAGAAGGTTAAGCACTCGACATCGACAAGGAGAACCGTCGTCTCAGCCTTGGTCACAAGCAGCTCGAGGAGAATCCTTGGGATGTATTCGAGGCTAAGTACACCGTTGGTTCTGTACACGAGGGAACAATCACAGAGATGCACGAGAAGGGTGGCGTAGTTGCCCTCGAGGAGAATGTGGAAGGTTTCGCTACTCCTAAGCACCTCGTGAAGGAGGATGGCTCACAGGCCACAAAGGGTGAGACTCTGCCGTTCAAGGTGATTGAGTTCAACAAGGATTCTAAGCGCATCATCCTCTCTCACAGCCGCACCTTCGAGGATCCCGCTCGTGAGGAGAAGAAGGCTGCTGCCGCTGCTGCCAAGAAGGCATCACGCGCTAAGAAGGAAGACAGCCCGAAGATTGAGAACATCGCTGCCAGCACTACTCTGGGCGACATCGATGCACTCGCTGAGTTGAAGGCAAAGTTGGAGAAGGGCGAGAAGTAATTCCAACCCCTACCCTATAATGTCAAATCCCTCCGATTCACCTCGGGGGGATTTTTCTTTTGGCACGCTTTTTGCAGAATCCTTCGCGGAATAAAATCAAAACAAAAGATCATATGCAAAAAGGTAACATCGGGGTTACAACCGAGAATATATTCCCCGTCATCAAAAAGTTTCTCTATAGCGATCACGAGATTTTCCTCCGCGAGATGGTGTCTAATGCCGTCGATGCCACCCAGAAGATGAAGACACTTGCCGCTCAGGGCGAATACAAAGAAGACCTGGGCGACCTGACCGTTCGTATCAGTTTCGATGCCGACAAGGGCACGATCACCATCAGCGATCATGGTATCGGCATGACTGAGGAGGAGATCGACAAGTATATCAATCAGATCGCTTTCTCTGGTGTCAGCGACTTCCTCGAGAAGTACAAGGACAATGCCAACAACATCATCGGCCACTTCGGACTTGGTTTCTATTCTTCGTTCATGGTATCTAAGAAGGTGGAGATCATCACCAAGAGTTATAAGGAAGGTTCAAAGGCTGTGAAGTGGAGCTGCGATGGTAGTCCTGCCTATGAGATCGACGATGCCGAGCGCGAACAGCACGGCTCAGATATCATCCTCTACATTGACGATGACTGCAAGGAGTTCCTCGACAAGAACAAGCTCGAAGGTCTGCTCAATAAATACTGTAAGTTTATGGCCGTACCTGTGGCTTTCGGAAAGAAACAGGAATGGAGCAGTGAGGAGAAGAAGATGGTTGACAAAGAAGAGGATAACATCATCAACAGCGTGGAACCCCTGTGGACAAAGGCACCTTCATCACTGAAGGACGAGGACTACAAGTCGTTCTACCGCACCCTCTACCCCATGAGCGATGAGCCGATGTTCTGGATCCACCTGAATGTGGATTATCCCTTCAACCTCACGGGTATCCTCTACTTCCCACGCATCAAGTCGAATATCGACCTGCAGCGCAACAAGATCCAACTCTATTGCAACCAGGTGTTCGTCACTGATCAGGTGGAAGGTATTGTACCTGAGTTCCTGACCCTGTTGCATGGTGTCATCGACTCTCCCGACATCCCCCTGAACGTCAGCCGTTCATATCTGCAGAGCGACCGTGAGGTGAAGAAGATCTCTACCTATATCACCAAGAAGGTGGCCGACCGTCTGAATGCGATCTTCAAGGAAGACCGTAAACAGTATGAAGAGAAGTGGGACGACCTGAAACTCTTCATCAACTATGGTATCCTCTCTGAGGATGGTTTCTACGATCGCGCCAAGGACTTCGCTCTGTTTAAGGATACGGAGGGCAAGCACTTCACATTCGATGAATACAAAACGCTCATCGAGGCTAATCAAAAGGATAAGGACGATCAACTCGTTTATCTCTACGCCACCGATAAGGAGGAGCAGTATTCTTACATCAAGGCCGCTCAGGACAAGGGTTACAGTGTGTTGCTGCTCGACGGTCAACTCGATGTTCCCACCATCCAGACACTGGAGCAGAAGTTTGAGAAGAGCCGTTTCACCCGTGTGGATAGCGACATTATCGACCGTCTGATCGTGAAGAGCGATGCACCCAAGACGGAACTCACAGAGGAGCAGAGTGACAATCTGTCAGCAGTGTTCCGCACCCAACTGCCAAAGATCGACAAGTGCGAGTTTATGGTTCAGGTGGATGCCCTCGGCGAGGAGGCTCGTCCTGTCATCATCACTCAGAATGAATACATGCGTCGTATGAAGGAGATGAGCCGCTTCCAGCCTGGCATGAACTTCTACGGACAGATGCCCGATTCGTTCAACATCGTACTCAATGCCGACCATCCGCTGGTGAAGAAGGTGCTCACCGACAGTGAGGCCGCTACTGCCGAAGCCCTGAAGCCCATCGTTTCAGAACTCAAAGGTCAGGAGGCTCGTCTGGCAGCTATCCGTCAGCAACAGGATAAGAAGAAGTACGACGAACTGACTCAGGAGGATAAGGATCAGAAGGCAGAAGCCGAGAAGGCCGTACAGGAGCAGAAGGATAAGAAACAGGCCGTCATTGCCGATTATGCAAAGGACAACTCTATCGTCCACCAGCTCATCGACCTCGCCCTGCTTCAGAACGGAATGTTGAAGGGTGAAGCACTCGATCGGTTCCTGAAGCGAAGCGTGGACTTGATCAAATAAAAAAAGGCTCCCTTCGGGGAGCTTTTTTATGACTCTTACTTACGCAAGTCCTTCAATCTGTGCTTGTAGGCTTTGCGCAGTTTTCGGATGGCCTTGTCGCGAATCTGACGGACGCGCTCACGTTTCAGATCCAGATCCTCAGCAATCTCAGCCATCGTCTCATGTTCCTGTCCGATGCCGAAGTAGGAATTGATCACCTTACTCTCACGCTTGTCGAGTGAGCCAAGGGCAAACTCCACCGCATCCTCGATCACCTCTGAGTGGACACGTTCATCGGCTAAAGGTGCATCCTGATTCACCAACACAGACAGCAGACTCATATTAGTCCGATGTCCTAAGGGTGCATCCACAGAAAGGGGCATACTCTGCTGGCGAGCCGGCCTTCTCGATCTGCTGGCGCACATGCACAACGGCATAGTTCACAAAGCGCACGCCCTTCGAGGCGTCAAACTTCGCAGCAGCCTTCATCAGTCCCATATTCCCCTCGCTCACCAGATCCTCCATCTCTACGCCCTGTCCTCTGTACTGACGGGCGATGGTCACCACGAATCTAAGGTTGGCTTCCACGAGTTTCGAGAGCGCCCGTTGGTCGCCCTTCAGAATCTTCTCCGACAGTTCGCGCTCTTCCTGATCCGACAGCAGCGCCTCCTTTCCTATCTCATCGAGATATTTGTTGAATACCGAATCTTCCATATTATTCTAATCTTTTGGGGACAAAGATAGAAAAAATTTATGGGAAAAGCAACATAGTTAAGCAAAAACTATAATCAAAAACACACGATTATCGCTTTTTCCAACTTTTTTAGAAAAAAGTCCCCAAAATGTTTGGTCAGTTCGAAAAAAGTGTGTACCTTTGCACCCGCAAATCAGATAATGAGGAGCTGAATGGTTCCGTAGCTCAACTGAATAGAGCATCTGACTACGGATCAGAAGGTTGTGGGTTTGAATCCCGCCGGAATCACAAAGGAGAGGAAATCGAAAGATTTTCTCTCTTTTTTTCTATTATAATTGATTTTCGGTTCGTTTTGCTACAACTTTATAAAAATATGCGTATATTTGTACCGAATTTCAAATATAAACTTTAAACATTAAATATTTAAGATTATGAAGAGACTATCATTTGCAATCATGCTGGCGCTGTGCACGATGGGCGTTTGGGCGCAGGAAGGTATCAAGGTGGAATTCGAGGGCGCAAACCCCAACATCTTCGACTTTGCATGGTCGTACCTCATCAATTATGACCCTAACACTGAGGATTACGAGGCGACTTCTGGCATCAGAGACGCACTGGAGCGTTACCTTCAGAACGAGAACCAAGACGACAACGTGACGCTCATTGTCGACAAGAAGGCTGGTTTCATCAGTTATGAGCATCTGCACCAAGGCCATAAGCAACTTATTGAGATGTGCTTCTGGAACGAGGCCGACAAGAAACACAAACTCTTCGCCTACAGCAATTGGAGTTACTTCAATGGCCATCCCGAACTGGGGCAATTCGATGCGCTCGCCTTCTACCGCTATGACAACGCCACGAAGACGATGGAGTACACCCTTACCCCGGGCTTCGATGTGATCTACGAGAATGGCGTCACATATTCTCTCCCCCGTGTGGGCAAGGACATCAAACTGAACAAGTGGGACGGAGGCATGAAAAACCAGACCACCCTGAAATGGAACGGCCACGGATTCGATGAACAACCTGCCGCCAAGTCGGTTGGGCAGAAGTGGCGCAGCATGAAGGACTTCAAGGAGGGACTGGCCCCCGTGATGAACGACGAAGAGTTCTGGGGATTTGTAGATGAGACAGGTAAACTGGTCATTCCCTGCCGATATCGCCAGGTGGGCAGTTTCTCCGAGGGATTGGCATACGTGTCGGACGATTACCAGTTCTACGGCTACATCGACAAGACCGGCCGTCTGGTGATTCCGATGGATTTCAAGGAGGCAGGCAATTTCGAGAACGGCAAGGCTGATGTCACCACAGAGAACAACAAGGCAGCCGTCATCGACAAAACAGGCAAGATTATAAAATAACCAAATATCTAAATAATGACGCTGTCATTTGTCACGATTGTCATGCTATCCAAACAACTCTGAATGAGAGCCTAGCCTAACAAGTTCTAAAGAATGGAGATAACGCACGGAATGCCGATTGGAATTTGGGCTTCGGATAAATGGAAAACAGGGTGCGGATGATTGACAACGGGCTTCGGATGGCGAGGAAGCGGCGGCGGATGATGGGGGAATTGTCATGCGTGAAATGGGGTATTAATGGTAGCAATTGCTACTATACTAGGGCGCAAATTTTACCCTTAATAGTAGCAAAAATGGCCTCGCGAACATGACAATTATGACAAATGACAGCGTCATGTTCCGAGGGAGCGAATTTTAGAATATCCTAAAAGAGACTGCATATTTATATATAATATAAATATTATATATAAATATGATTAAAATCGAGCATATTCTAAAAAATGCCGCGCACGAATCATGACTGTCATAATTGTCATATTTGTCATCATTTGTTAAAATTGACGGTTAATACTAGCGTAATCACCCTATATAAAGGGCGTTTTTTGAAGACGTGCTTTTTTGCGTGTCTTTTTTGAGGAAAAATTTGCAAGCCATTTTTTATTTCGTACCTTTGCACCCGCTAATCACAAAAATTAAAAATATCAATGGTAACAAAAAATCTTTTTCAAACAATGAACAAAATCAGTATGAACCCAATCATGAATGCGCCCATGAGTAAGGGGCGTGTCTATGAACAGTCACTCGAGAAGTATTTCGAGTTGACTGAGCAAGAAGATCTGGCAAAGTTGGTGGCCAACATCCGCCATGCCGAGGATCACGATGAGCGTCGCAACCTGAAGGCCAACCTGCCCTTCCGTTGCCCTCACTACTTCCGCTTCAAGGACAATCGTCGCAGTCAGGCTTCGATCATCCCAGAGGCATTCACCTGGCAGACCTGTGTGGACATCGACAATGCCGAGCAGGTGGAAGGTGCCATCACTCGCGCGTACCTTCTTAATAATGAAGAGGGCGCATGGAAAGACCAGTTACTCCACATGGAGTATTCGGCATCCGGCAAACTCCACATCGACATCCGCATCCCGATGGGTATGACCATCCGTGAGGCCCAGCAGGCTTATTGCGAGGCCCTCGGGGTTGCCTTCGATGAGGACTGCTGCACCCCTGAGCGCATGATCTACATCACCGACCAGTCACAGCGTCTGTATCTCAGCGAGAATTGGTATGCCGAGTTGCCCGAAGAGGAAGTGAAGGCTCGACGTCAGGCTTATCTCGACCGAGGACTGACGATTGATGGACGTGAATCCAAAATTGTACCAACATCAGCCGAGGGAAATAATCCCCTGACATCTACAAAGCAGAAATCTCAACCGAGTGACTACCCCGATGACTACATGGGCATCCCCTATGAGTACATCATTGAGGAACTGACGGATCAGTTGGGTGGTATTCCCGTTCACGGCTCGCGTAATGCCTTTATCTACACGATGGCCTGTCATCTGCGTTACATCTGCAACGACGATTCGAAGTGGATTCAGAGTGTATTGCCCAATTTCGGTGAAGACCAGCAGCGAGTGAATACCACCATTGTGAGTGCCTGCCATCGTCAGCAAGCCAAGACGATGCCTCAGAAGATCCAGGCAGCCGTGACTCTGGCTCGAGCCCGTGTGAACTTCGAGAAAGGTCAGGATCCTGAGTCGCTGATGCGCCAACCCGAGATGCCCGAGCGTCTGCCCGCCCCCATCCGTCTTTGTGTATCGAAGGCACCTAAGGGATATCATCCTGCCATCGCCACAGCCGTATTCTCTGCATTTGCCACCTATACAGGTGGTGTGAAGGCTGAATACTGGAACAACACCCAGATGGAGTTGACACTCATCGTTGGACTCGTTGCTGGTATGTCAACAGGTAAATCGTGTATCAAAGAGCCCATCGACCACATTCTGAAACCCATCGCCGAGCGCGACAAACTGGCTCGTGCAAAGGAGAAGGACTGGGCTGATGCCACTAATGCCAAGAGTGCCAATGCCGAGAAGCCCGAGCGCCCCAAGGATATCTGTGTGCAGATTGTGGATGCCGACATGACCAACGCTGCTTTCTGTCAGCGAATGGAGGATGCCGAGCGTGCCGGCGACAAGGCACTCTTCACCCGCATGGACGAACTGGAGCAGTTGAAAAAGGTATCGGGCGGTTCTATGTCGGAGGTGACTCAGATTATCCGTCGTGACTTTGACTCAGATGTCTATGGTCAGGAACGAGTGGGTACACAATCCGTCAAGTCACGTTCAACGATGCGCTGGAACATTGTGTTCTCCACCACACCTGCAACGGCTAAGGGATTCTTCGACGGCAACATCGACAACGGTACTGCCTCTCGCGTGAACCTCTGTACCATCGTGAAGGAAGATGTGGAGCGACGTCCGAAGTTCGGTCACTACGATGCTACTTTCGACAAGAAGTTGGCTGTCTTTCTGGCTCGACTGGATTCGGCAAAGGGCATGATTGTCTGTCAGCAGGCCAAACGACTGGCAGAGACATTACTCGACCGAGCCGAAGAGCGCGCACTAATGATGGGCAATGAATCCTACACGCAGTTCTCTTATCGAGCCGTAGTCATCGCCTTCCGCAAGAGTATCCTGCTTTACATCATGTGTGGCATGAAGTGGACAAAGGAGATTGAGGACTTCATTATCTGGTCGTTTGATTATGATCTGTGGTGCAAGATGTGTCTGATGGGTACGGAAATCAAGCAGAAACTGGAACGCGACTATCGCATCATGAAACCAGGTCTGCCCTGTATGCTGGAACAGTTGGGTGACACTTTCACACGCGAGGAATACAATGTGCTTGAACGTGCAGAGTGTCCTGACACCAAACAGCGTGGAAACCTGCTGGCTCAGTGGAAGCGTCGCGGATGGGTGGAACTCAACGAGGATTTGAAGGTCTATGTGAAGACACAAAACTACTATCAGAAGCACGCGGCCTAAGCATGACACATGACAATTATGACAAATGACAGTGTCATTTAAGCAAAACCCCCGTTGGTTCATCTGAATCAGCGGGGATTTTTATGATGTCAATATCAAAATCTGATAATTATAGCAAAGAGAACAGATCGGTGAAACGGTGATGAATCTTACGGGCTGGATCGTATTCGCCACGCATCTGCAGGCGGATCATCTTCGAGAACTCCTTTGGCAGGGCGTTTCCGATGACGGAAATCACACCTACGGCACCACAACTGACCATCGGGAACGTGAGGGCATCGTCGCCAGAGATGACATCGAAGTCCTTTGGTTTGTTCTTGATGATCTCATCCACCTGTTCGAGATTACCGCTGGCCTCCTTGATGGCTACGATGTTTTTGCAGTCGCGCGCCAGACGAACGGTGGTGGCAGCCTGCATATTCACACCCGTACGACCTGGTACATTATATAATACTACGGGCAACTCTGTGGCTGCGGCTATGGCCTTGAAATGCTGATAGAGACCTTCCTGAGAGGGCTTGTTGTAATAAGGACACACGCTGAGGACACCATCTACACCACGGAAGTCGCCAGTCTTGAGCTCTTCGACGATGGCTGCTGTATTGTTGCCGCCACAACCCATCAGGATGGGTACGCGACCCTGCACGCGATCAACAATGAGATCCTTGATCTTCAGCTTCTCTTCTGCCGTCAGTGTAGGTGTCTCACCCGTCGTGGCAAGAATACAGAAGAAGTC
>ONNY01000161.1 GCA_900319305.1 uncultured Prevotella sp. | reverse complement strand
TCGCGGTTCTTCTTGAAACGGTGCTTCTCTGCCATCTGGCGCTTCTCTTCCTCCGTCTTCACGATACCGCCTTCCGAACGGAAATCCTTCAGTTTACCGTCAAACATCTGGTACTTGCGGAACTCACATTCCAACGAACCGTTATAGAGCGGATATTTGATGCTGGGCTTCAGACCGATCTGGTCGAAACACTCCTCGCGATAGGAGAGCACCCAGGCGTCATTGCCCTTGAACTGGTGCTTCAAGCGTTCACCGATCATCTTGTAGGTGCCAAGAAGGTCGGGTGTCGAGATACGCTCACCATAAGGCGGATTGGTGATGATGATGCTCTTCTCCGTAGGCTGTGTAAAATCCTTGAAGTCCTGCTGCTTGATGGTGATGTCGCTGGAGAGACCGGCAGCCTTCACATTGAGCAGCGCCGTATTCACAGCCTTGATATCCACATCATAGCCGTAGATATGATGCTTGAACTCCCGTTCCTGACTCTCGTCGTTGTAGATGTTGTCGAAGAGTTCGGCATCGAAGTCCGGCCATTTCTCAAACGCATATTCGTGACGGAACAGGCCGGGAGCCATGTTCTTGGCAATCAGGGCGGCCTCGATCAGCAGGGTACCCGATCCGCACATCGGGTCGATGAAGTCCGTGTCTCCCTTCCAACCTGACATCAGGATCATACCTGCTGCCAGCACCTCGTTCAGGGGGGCTTCTACGCTCTCCTGTCTGTAACCACGACGGTGCAGCGACTCACCACTGGAGTCCAGACTGAGCGTACACTGGTCTTCTGCGATATGCATGTTCAGACGGATGTCCGGGTTGGCCACCGAGATGTTCGGACGCTTGCCGGTCGTCTCACGGAGTTGGTCGACAATGGCGTCTTTTACCTTGTAAGATACAAACTTCGAATGGCGGAATTCTTCGGAAAAGACCACCGAGTCAACGGCAAAGGTCTTGTCTTGTCCGATATATTGTGACCATTCTATCTTCTTGATTTCATCATAAACGTCATCTGCACTCTTTGCCTTGAAGTGGCGGATGGGTTTTAATATCCTGATGGCTGTGTGCAACTGGAAGTTGGCACGATACATCATTTCCTTATCACCTGTAAACGATACCATTCGTCTACCGATCTTCACATCTTTAGCCCCCATTTGGGTCAGCTCCTTCGCCAGTACAGGTTCCAGTCCCATAAACGTCTTGGCGATCAATTCAAAATTCTGTTCCATTTTATTGTTGCTAATTGAGCAATTTGCGGAATTGCGTGTGCAAAGTTAATGGAAGTCGGGCGAAAAAACAAATATTTCGCAAAAAAATATGCGCTTTTTTGTGTTATTCCAAATTATTTATTAATTTTGCGCACATCTACGTAGTGTGAATTATGGTGAATCTTCTCATATCATCCCCTCAGACAAACATCTTCGTCCTCGTTTTCTGGACGTTGGCTGTAGCCGTTGTATTATTCCTTTTCGTTGCGATCTTCGTTCAACGTAAGAAAGGTAAGCACTTGATGGAAGAGCTGCTGGAATTGGAGAAAATCAGGAAAAGCAATACCGAGTTCGAGTTTGTGCTCAAGGCCATGAAGATTGCCGTGTGGCGGTATGATGCCACTGATCGGAGCTTTGCCTATGAGAACGACTTCCGTGAGGGTATGAATAACTATGTGATCAAGGATGGCGAAGTCTTTACGGATACGCTTTCTTCGATCAGTCCTGCTGATGTAGAGCATGTCAGTAAGTCTTTCAGTGATATCGTGGAGGGACGGACGGACTTCTATCATGAGGAATATCAGGTGAACAACCAGTGGGCGGGCAACTCCTATTGGGAGGAGAGTTTTGCGACCATCGTGGAACGTGACGAGAACGGCAAACCTTTGAAGATCGTAGGCACCTCACAGCGTATCGACGAACGCAAGGAGATGGAGACTTCGTTGGTGGCAGCCCGTAACAAGGCAGAGGAGAGCGACCGCTTGAAGACGGCGTTCCTGGCAAACATGGGTCATGAGATCCGTACGCCGTTGAACGCGATCGTCGGTTTCGCCGACTTGCTGCCCGTGGTGGAGAGTGAGGAGGATCGTAACCAACTGATTCGGGAGATCCAGAACAATAACCATAAGCTGCTGCGTATCATCGACGGTCTTGTCAGTATGTCGAAGATCGAGGCAGGTGCCAAGAGCCTGATGATGGCGAAAGTCGATGTCAACCAGGTGCTCGAGCAGATGGTCAATACCTATCAGCCCACCACCATGCTCGCCATGATGACAGAGTGTCCGCTTGAAGAACTGCCTATGCAGACCGATCGGGAGAAACTGCTTGAGATTCTCGATAATCTGGTACAGAATGCCATCAAGTTCACCACAGAGGGTTACATCACTCTGGGATATAATGTTCTGGGCGACCGTGTGCGCATCTGGGTGAAGGATACCGGTAAGGGTATCCCTGCAGAGGATCAGGAAAGGATCTTCGAACGTTTCGTGAAACTGGATGAGTATATCCCGGGTACGGGTCTTGGCCTCTCTGTCGCCAAGTCGCATGCACTCAGCCTGAACGGTACGATTGGTGTCGAGTCGAAGGTGGGTGAGGGTTCTACGTTCTGGGTTGAACTGCCACTGACCTGATCATGCTTCCACTTCAAAAAATCATTGTTCTTGCAACTTTTATGGAAATGCTTTCGTCAAATGTACAGGAAGTAAAACCAAAAATGACAGAAAGATGAAAAGAAAACAATTATTCCTGACGGGTCTTCTACTGATGGCAGTCGCCATGTTATCCACCTCCTGCGTGAATATGAAAGTAGGTTTGGAGGGTGATGTCGCTACGGAGTTCCGTCCACTGAAGGGCTTCGAGAAGATCGAGATCAGTGGTTCCCCCAATGTGTATTATGCGCAGGCCGACACCTTCTCCGTGAAGGTACGAGGTCCCAAGGACGGTTTGGAGAATATCCTGACGGATGTGAATGATGGCATTCTCTCTATCCGCAACCGTGGAAAGATGGGCGTTGTGAATATCGTGATCCATGATGAAGACGAGGCGGAGATCTATGTCACCTCGCCCGATCTGGTCAGTGTCCGTCTGAATGGCTCTGGCGACTTCACTGCTGAGCGTCGCATCGACACCGATCAGATGGAGGTCGTGCTTCGTGGCTCGGGTGATATGAGGATCAAGGATATGATCTGTGATGCCTGTCATGTTGAACTGGTGGGCTCAGGCGATATCGGTATCGATCGCCTGGAGACCAAGGAGTCGGATGTGACGCTTGTCGGCTCGGGCGATATTGCCATAGGCCTATGGCGGGTACTCTCTACCCACCTGAGTCTGAAAGGCTCCGGTGACATCAAAGCCTCTTTCAACGAGGACTGCCAGGCAGTTGACAGTGAACTGCGAGGCTCTGGTGATATCACGCTGCGTGGTGTGGTGAGCCGATTCAACATGCACAAGACGGGTTCAGGTGACATGGCCGCGGGTGATGGCTCGCGACTGGTGCAGGAAGGAGAAACGCGTCCCAAACCCCTCGTACGGGTAGGTGGTGAGACGCTGATAGACCGGCTGTTGCGTGTCTTTATGACCAACGACGCCACGGAGATTGCCGTTATCTGTAATCCACAGATGACGGCAGTCGCTGCTTATCTGGAATCGGTCCGCCTCGCGGGACAGATCCCCTTGCGCTACATGGTCCGATCCACGCCCAGTTCGATGCACAGCCTCTGGGCACTCCGTCCTTGGCTCTCCGATGCCCCCTTCATCCTGACCACGGTCGATACCATCTTTCAGGAACAGGCTTTTGCGGACTATGTAGAGGCTTTTCGCCAGACGACAGCCGACGCCCTGATGGGAGTGACGGACTATATCGACGATGAACGGCCGCTCTATGTCAGCACCTCCGACGACTTGCTTATCACCGACTTCACCGACACCTCTGAGCAGCCGCATTACATCAGTGCAGGCATCTATGGACTGACACCACGGTGCTTCGAGACTTTAGGCCGCTGCATCGACCGGGGTGAACAACGCCTGCGGAATTTCCAACGGGCCCTGGTGGCAGATGGCCTTCGCCTGCAGGCTTGGCCCTTCTCAAAAGTACTCGACATCGACCATGTGACGGATATCCTGCAGGCAGAACAATTCTTGAGCGAATGAAGATACTGATGATACGACGGGCAGAGCAGTTCTCTCCAAATGCGGTGGAGAACGACAGGGCAATCCTTGAGGCAGTAGCCTTACGGTTGTCTTCTCGTGGGCATCAGGTGACGCAGGTCGATGAGACTTTGCTTGCCTCCAGTCTGGCTGCCGACAAGCCCGACTTCATCTTTTCCATGGCCCGTCTGCCCGAGTCGCTCCGACTGTTGCAGACCTCAGGCATCAAGGTTGTCAATGCCCCTCAGGGCGTCTCGCAGTGCTCCCGCCGACATGTGCAGTCGCTCATGGCTTCGCTCCATATCCCATATCCTGCAGGCGAGGGGCCTCACGGCTATTGGCTGAAACGGGCTGATGCTGCCGCCCAGACGGCAGATGATGTGGTCTATGTCCCCGACCTTCAGGCTTTGGCCTCGGCAGAGGCAGCCATGCGCGCCCGTGGCATCCGCGACTATTTGGTCAGTCCCCATGTCGAGGGCGACCTGGTAAAGTTCTATGGCGTTTCAACCACCGGCTTCTTCCGTTATTATTATCCCACGGACGACGGACTCTCGAAGTTCGGACTGGAACAACTTAACGGACAGGCGCACCACTATCCGTTTTCAGCCGCCGACCTGCAGACAAAGGCAGAGGCATTGGCTGCTGCGGTGGGACTGCAGATCTATGGCGGCGACATGATCGTCACTAACGATGGCAGTTGGTATATGATCGATTTCAACGACTGGCCCAGTTTCTCCCGTTGTCGGGAAGAGGCTGCTGAGGCCATCGCTCGTCTGATATAAATATAAAGGTATGGCTACATTCAGGGAGTTATTACAGTTGTCGTTTAAGTCTGAGGACACGGAGGAGTGGTTGGATGTCCACTTCACGCGACCCATCGGCCTCGTGTTCGCCCTGCTGTGGAATCGGCTGGGCATCCATCCCAATGCCATCACCATCCTCTCCATCTTCCTGGGCATCGGTGCGGGCTGGATGTTCCACTTCACCGACTGGCTCCATAACCTCTATGGCGTCATCCTGCTGATGCTCGCCAACTTCTGCGACTCTACCGATGGACAGATGGCGCGCCTCACGGGTAAGAAGACACTTGTGGGTCGTGTGCTCGACGGCTTCTCTGGCGATCTGTGGTTTGCCGCCATCTACATTGCGATCATCGTACGCCTGTGGCACCAGCCCGTTCCTGGTCTGTCGTTCTCGTGGGGCATCGGTGCCGTCCTGTTGGCAGTGGTGGCGAGTCTCGGCTGTCATGCGCCCCAGTGTGCCTTGGCGGATTACTACCGTCAGATCCATCTCTATTTCCTGTTGGGAAAGACGGGAAGCGAACTCGACAGTTACCGTCAGCAGCGTGCCATCTACGAACAACTGCCCAAGCGCGCACTTTTCTCGCGTGTGTTCTATTATAACTATGCCAACTACTGCAGGAGTCAGGAGCGTCGCACGCCCTGTTTCCAGCAGTTCTTCGCCCGTTGGCACCAGCAGCCGCCTGCCACGGTACGGGAGCAGTTCCTGCAGGGCAGCCGTCCGCTGATGAAATACACCAACCTGCTTACCTTCAACACCCGAGCCATCATCCTTTATGTCGCCTGTCTGTTGGATTGTCCGTGGGTCTATCCGCTCATGGAGATTACCGTCTTCCAGGCGATATACGTCTATATGCACCGTACGCACGAGTCGCTCTGTCGTTCGCTCACCCCGCATCAGGGTTTTATCTTCGACTATGGCGGCACGCTTGATACGGGCGGTGTCCACTGGTGCTCAGTCATCTGGCAGGCCTATGAGCGACATCAGGTGCCCGTCACCTCGTCGCAGTTCCGTGAGGCTTACGTCGCTGTCGAACGACAGTTGGGAGCTTCGCCTTTGGTTCAGCCCGACTTTACCTTCCGCCAGACGCTCGATCTGAAGATACGCCTGCAGTTGGAATACCTCATCCAGCAGGGCTTGGCGTCCTCGGCGATGGCGCAGTATCATGACGCGATTGTCGATGACCTCTACGCCCTGGCTCAGCGGGAGACGGCACATAGCTTGGCCGTCCTACGACAACTCCCCGACGTGCCGAAGGTGCTGGTCAGCAATTTCTACGGCAACCTCTCCGTGGTGCTCCATGAGTTCGGCTTCGACGGCTGTTTCCAGCAGGTCATCGAATCGGCTAAGGTGGGCATCCGCAAACCCGATCCACAGATCTTCCAGTTAGGAATCTCGGCATTGGGCATGTCGCCAGAGGAGGTGACGGTGGTGGGAGACAGTCTGGAGAACGACATCCTGCCTGCTCGTCAGTTGGGTTGTCGTGCCGTATGGTTGAATAAAAAAAATAAAACGATATGAATCAAGTGAAAATAAGTCCGGCAGAAGGTCGGTTAGGAATCTTGGTAGTGGGCTGTGGCGCTGTGGCCACCACCTTCATCACAGGCGTGCTGATGGCGCGTAAAGGACTGGCAAAGCCGATTGGCTCCATGACGCAGTACGACAGGATCCGTGTCGGCAGTGGTGACGCCCGTCAGTATCTGAAATATGAGGAGATCGTCCCCCTGGCTCGCCT
>ONNY01000127.1 GCA_900319305.1 uncultured Prevotella sp. | reverse complement strand
GACCATGCAGGATCAGCTCCAGGACTCTAAGCGCGTGAAGCTCAACGGCTTCGGAACGTTCAAGATCGGTATGTCGAGCACTGGTGCCGACAAGGCATCCGACTTCGACGCCCGTAAGAACATCAAGGGTCTGCATGTGCTGTTCATGCCCGAGGTAAAGACCGACTCAGAGGGTCAGCGTCAGAAGACGTTTATCTCTGGTTGTAGCGTACAGGAGGTTCCTAAGGGCACTGGCCCTTCGACAGGCTCAGGGACCGTGGAGAATGGCTCAGGCTCTTCGGCAGGCTCAGAGACCGTGAATGGTGGCAGTGGCTCTTCGACCGGTGGCAGTGGTATTATCCCGACCCCGACCGATCCTGAAGATGATCAGCCCGGTGATTAATTAATTCTTAATTAAAGAAGAAAGGAGGAAATGATGATGCGACATTGGAAGACGATTGCGAAGGTCGCCGTGGCGGTGCTCACAGCCTTGTTAGGTGCGTTAGGAAGTGCCGCTGCAGGGGTTCGGATCTGAACCCAAAATGGATGAGGATGTGTCAAAATGGGCACATCCTCTGTTTTTTTTGTGTCAAAATGCTACTTTAATCGAATTATAAGGCTCAAAATTGACATAAATCAAAGAGATCGCTAAAAAATGTTCACTTTTTAGGGTGAAATGTGATTTTTTTATAAAATTATTCGTTTTTTAGAATATTATGCACTATTTTTGCACCCCAAAGGCTGAAAAATGGCAATGGGGCATTGTCCTCTGCGTCAGAGATTGTCTATTTATATATAATAAGGTGGAAAAATGAACGAATATACAATATATATTTAACATTAATAACCAAAAGAGAGAATTTATGAAAAAAAGACTAACGATGTTTTTAGCCGCTATGTTCCTTTGCTTGGGAACAGCGCTGGCTCAAACCAAAGTTTCTGGTACAGTGCTCTCACAGGATGACGGTCAGCCGATTATCGGTGCAGCCGTTAAGGTAGTCGGCTTCAACATTGCCCTGCCTGCTGGTAAGAACCAGCTGGAGATCAGTTACCTCGGTTATCTGTCTCAGACCGTTACCGCCAAGAACGGTATGCGCGTGTTCTTGAAGAGCGACGCCCAGGCCCTCGACGAGGTGGTGGTAACCGCTATGGGTATTACCCGTCAGCAGAAGACCCTGGGTTATTCAGCTCAGACTCTTGACAGCGATGAGCTGACTGTTGGTAAGCTGACAGATGTAACAAGTGCCATGGCCGGTAAGGTGGCTGGTGTGCAGATCAACACCACATCAAGCGACCCAGGTCAGGCAAACTCAGTGATCATCCGTGGTATCAGCTCTATTAATGGTAACAACCAGCCCCTCTACATTGTGGATGGTGTGCCCCTCGTACAGACCACCTTCAGTGGTTCTCAGAAAGAGCAGGAACAGTTCCAGAATGCCGTCGGTGGTGTGTCGAACATCAACCCGAACGATATCGAGAACATGACCGTGCTGAAGGGTGCTGCTGCTACAGCTCTGTATGGTAGCCGTGCTGCCAATGGTGTGATCATCATCACCACCAAGACTGGTAAGAAGCATGGCGACCGCAACTTCCAGATCAGCTACGACGGTAGTTTGCAGTGGCGTAGCGTCGCTACACTGCCTAAGTTCCAGAACAAGTTCGGCCAGGGTTGGAACGGTAACCAGACCTTCATCGAGAACGGTTCTTGGGGTCCTGAGATGGACGGTAGTACACAGGTGTATGGTCCAATCTGGAATTATCAGCAGCTGGAGCACAAGTACAGTGCTGTTGAGAACAATGTCAAGGATTTCTTCGATACGGGTATCAACACCTCTCACAGCGTTGCTCTGAACGGTATCAGCGGTGACCAGAAGATGACCTATTATCTGAGCTACTCTTTTGCTTCAGATAACGGTATCCTTCCTGGTGACAAGGATACTTACAAGCGTCACACACTGGCTTATCGCGGCAGCTATCAGGCTACAGACTGGTTCAAGCTCTCTGCTAACGTGAACCTGGCAAAGACACAGACCAACACGGTGGCTGCTTATCAGGGTACTTCTTTCATCGATGGTATCCTGGAGTTCCCACGCGACCTTAGTCTGGTTGACCGCAAGAACCTCAATTCTGCTTTCGATACACCAGAGGCCTGGTTCACACCTTACGGTATCACCAACCCTTACTGGGCTATCGAGAACAACTACAACCAGAACGATGCCAAGCAGGTGTATGGTAAAGTACAGGCTGACATCAAGCCGATCAAACAGCTGACCCTGACTTATCGTTTCGGTTTCGACTATACGGACTACGATCATAAGATCGGTTTTCCTCAGATCACTCTTGACGATGCCCTCATTAACAATGACTATGGTTATGCGCCTTCAACAGGCCTGAACCAGGCTGGTTATGTTTCAAGCACATACATGCGTAAGTATGAGGTGAACCATGACTTCCTGGCTAACTTCGCCGACAAGTATGTGGATGGCAAGCTCGACGTGAACGTGAACGTAGGTTTGAACATGAATGAGCGCGGCCGCAACTATATGTCTGGTCAGACTGATGAGCTGACCTTCTACTCTGGCTTCTGGCAGCTCAGCAATGGTGCTACCAAGACCACCCTGGAGGATTACACCTTCAAGCGCCGTCTCGTAGGTCTCTTCGGTGATGTTACTATCGGTTGGGATGAGATGCTTTATCTCGGTTTCACAGCCCGTAACGACTGGTCTTCAACCCTGCCTTTGGAGAAGAACAGCTACTTCTATCCTGGCGTAACCCTAAGCTGGATCTTCACACGCCTGATCCCGAAGAACGACATCCTGACCTTCGGTAAGGTGCGTGCCGCTTATGGTAAGACCGGTAACGATGCTGATGAGTACCGCGTATTCCCTAACTTCACGCAGGCTTATTCTAACGGTTACTATGGTAGTGACCTGACCAAGTTCCCGCACGCTGGTATCAATGCCTTCCAGGCTTCTTCTACCGTCGGTAGCAACACGCTGAAGCCTGAGATGACCACTGAGGTTGAGCTCGGTCTGAACCTGGCTTTCTTCAACAACCGCATCAACATTGACTTTGCATGGTATAACCGTACTACTGACGATCAGATCTTCACACTGCCTGTAGATCCTTCTACCGGTTACTCTTACATGGTGACCAACTTCGGTAAGGTTCGCAACACTGGTGTCGAGTTGCTCGTCAACACAGTACCCATCCAGACTAAGGACTTCCGTTGGGAACTCGGTTTCAACTTCTCTAAGAACAATAACAAGGTTGTCTCAATGCCTGAGAGCCTCGATGGTGGTATGGTTAACCTGAACTATTTCTCTGCAGGTAACGACGCTGTCTATATGCGTGCTGTTGAGGGTCTGCCTATGGGTGAACTCTTCACCTATCTGCCCCAGCGCACTGCCGACGGTAAGCTCATCGTTGACCAGAATGGTCAGCCTCTGCTGTCAACCGAGGTTCAGGATACTGGTAAGAACGTGAACGCCGACTGGACTGGTGGTATCAACACCTCATTCTGGTACAAGGGCATCTCTCTGAGTGCTCAGCTCGATATCCGTAAGGGTGGCTACATGTTCTCTCGTACGAAGAACCTGATGCAGTTCACTGGTAACGGTGAGGCTACACTCTACAACGACCGTCGTCCGTTCGTGATTCCTAACTCAGTCTATGAGGATGGTACTGAGAACACCACACCGATCTACCTGGGCGATAGCAGCTATCAGAATTGGTTTAACAACTATGGTGCCAACGAGGGTGGCGAGTTCTATCTGATCGACCGTTCTTATGTGAAGCTGCGTAACATCACGCTGGGTTATCAGCTGCCAAAGTCAATCGTGAGCAAGCTCTACCTGAGCGACATTACGTTGTCAGTGTTCTGCAACAACGTATTCACCTGGACTCATAAGGGTAACCGCTACATCGATCCTGAGGTTAGTTCATTCGGTAACGACCTGAAGGGTATGTTCGGTGAGCTCTACAGTAACCCTGCTTGCCGTACCTTCGGTTTCAATGTAGGTCTTAAATTTTAATTAAAGGAGGACAGAACATTATGAAGAAATTAGCTATTATATCTACATTTATCCTGGGGCTTGCCGCTACATCGTGCAACAGCTATCTGGATATCAACGAGAGCCCGAACTCTCCTAAAGAGAGCGACCTGAATGCCTCTATCCTGTTCCCTGCTGCTGAGATGAACCTCGCTGGCAGCTACGGTGACTTCCTGCGCATCGCAGGTGGATACTTCGCTCAGTACTATGTGCAGTCTTTCGGTACGAGCAACTATCTGGATTATAGTAAATTTGAAATGAGTGCTACCCGCTCAAGCGGTACTTATACGCAGCTGACCAGCCGTACGCTGAAGAACCTTCAGCTTGTTCGTGATATCGCTGCAAAGAATGAGAACTGGGGAGACTATCTGGCAGCTACTACATTGCGTGCTTTCACCTATCAGGTGCTTGTTGACTGCTATGGAGAGGTGCCTTATACAGAGGCTCTGGATGCTTCGAATCCCACTCCTAAGTATGATGATGGAAAGACCATCTATACTGGTATTCTGGCAGAACTTGACGAAGCTCTGAACAGTGCTAAGGCTTCTGACCGTGTATGCACGAACCTGCTGTTCCCTGGTCAGACTGCTGATCCCTGGATCAAGTTCGCAAATGCGCTGAAGCTGAAGATCTATAGCCGTATGGGTGGTTCTGACGCTCAGATCGGTGCTATTATCTCAGAAGGCAACCTGCCTACCAGCGATATCGCCTTCAAGGATTGCTGGACTACCGAATCAGGACATATCAGCCCGTTCTATGCTGAGGAGTTTGCAACCAACTGGGGTTCCACTCAGGTCAACGTAGTGGCTAATGTGGCTATTATCGGTACGATGCAGCAGTCTGCCTATACCGACGGGCGTCTGAATGCTTTCTTCAAGCCTAACAGTGACGGTCAGTATGTAGGTGGTATCTCTGGTAGCAACTTCTCTACATCAAAGGCTTACAAGTCAACTTACTGGTGCCGTCCTGTTGCCAGCTATGACATGCCTGTCTATATGATTACTAAGTCTGAGACCGAGTTCTTCATCGCTGAGTATTATGCACGTACAGGCAATGCTACTCAGGCTGAGAGTCACTACAAAGCAGCTGTCGAGGCTTCGTTTGCTTCAGCTAAGGCTACAGGAGCTAATGATTTCCTGAGGGTTTATCCTTACGACCAGAGCAACTATCAGAAGTCTATCGGTATTGCCAAGTGGATTGCTTTGGCAGGTGTGAACCCCTTCGAGGGCTATTGTGAGATTCGTCGTCTGAAGTATCCTACCTTCGGTGAAGTGAAGGGTAGCGATATGTATAATGAGACGGATGACAGCTCTTATAAGCCTGAAAAGTATAAGGCTGGTACGCTTTACACACCTATTAAGGTGTTCGGTCCTGTGGGTGATAATCAGTTGCTGCAGCGCTGGCCGTATGCTGAGAGTTCTTCTGCCCGTAACAAATGAAAAAGAATATATTACATAAAATGCTTTTTGCTTTCATCGCACTCGCGATGGTAAGCTGTAGCAAGGACTCTGAGGGTCTTTCAAAGATCATTGATTATCCCCAGATTTTCGTCCAAGGTGATGCTTTCTATGTGTCGCCCATTGGAGAAGCGTTTGTAGATCCTGGCTGTACTGCACTTTATCAAGGTAAAGATTATACTTCAAACCTCGTTATTACGGGAGCTGACAAGATCAACATTAATGTTGCAGGTCTTTATCCTATCACCTATTCGGCTACAAGCCCTGACGGCTATACATGGTCAGAAAGCCGTACCGTGGCAGTATGTGATCCCAAAATTACCACTGATCTGAGTGGCACATGGGATGTGGACCCCAACTCTTACCGTGTTTATAATGGAGCAGAGGTAGCTATGGGTGGTGCATATGCTCTCAAGATTTCTAAACTGGCTCCTGGTATCTTTAAGTTTTCCGATTTGTTCGGTGGATGGTACGATCAGCGAGCAGGATATGGAACAGCTTATGCTATCGTTGGTCAAATGCAGCTGACAGCAGACAATAAAGTGATTTGTCTTAACTCTAGCATTACTCCATGGGGTGATACTCTAAATGCCTTCTTGAATGGTGTTTATGATCCTGCGACTGAGACTATTACATGGGATGCTATCTATAATGATAGCAAAATGACATTCCATATTATTTTACATAAAAAGTAACCGATTATGAAGAAAGTATTATATTTGGCTACAATGCTCCTCTGCATGGCTTTCACAAGCTGTCAGAAGGAAGATATTGGCGGTACTGCTACAGAGAGTCTGGCTGGTTTATGGTACGTACAGGCTAATGTGGTTAATGGCGACGGCTCTGTCACAGAGGATCCTTATGGATTGGGTCGCTTCCAGATTATGACATACAGCACCTCTGCCAACAACCCTAGCGAAATCTGGGTTGATGACTCCAAGAACTTCTGGAATTTCAAGGTGAAGGCTACTGGTGATGTTAATAGTCTGACAATCAGTGCTGCTTCTGCACAGAACCAGCGTGGTGATGAAATTACCGTTAACATCACCAACGGTAAGATTCTGAAGAATGGTGGCGTGCAGAACAACGGTTCTCCTGCTGACTACATCTCAATTGATGTAGAGTTCAGCGATGATCCTGGCACCATCTACCGTCTGGAGGGCGTACGCTACTCTGGTCTTGAAGAGAACGATTAAGTTTCAAACTTAACAATACTCACCGCCCCCGCTAAGCATCGGCTTAACGGGGGCGATTCTGTTTGGGTAAGAATAAATAATGATAGGAAAGTTTGGAGGTTTCAGATAAAATTTCTATCTTTGCAGCGGTTTTATTATTTAAACTTTAATCTATATGGAAACAACGAAGATTGTTGAATCAACAGGGATTCTTCAATTATTGAGGAATCCCTGTTTAACCTTAATCCTATGAAAGAACTTAGATTATCAAACATCAATTTACAGGCACCATATCAGGTAAAACAAAACCCTCATGCCTCTAATTCTTATGTGTTTAAGACTGACAGTGGACTTGAATTCATTATCAGCCTACAAGAAAATGTAGATATAATCCCAAGTGGAGCTTATGAGTTTGGAATTAATAATCCACAACATCGGCAATCGCCCCTTGATCCGAAATTACGTCTCACTATCTTTGCAATTATAGAAGAGTTTTTCGAAGTAAACGGTGAAGAGGCTATGCTCTATCTTGCTGAAACTGGCGATGGGAAGCAGGCTTTCAGAAACAGGTTGTTTATTAGATGGTTTAACAATTATGAGCAAAGGGAGAAGTATTTCATCAAGACCGCAGAAGGTAAAATGGACGGGCAAATGAATTTCCTGGCCATTATCTCACGTATGGACAATCCAAACCTACAACTTGTCATCGAGGAGTTTAGCGAGACCGTATCATTCCTTTTTGATCCAATCTCATCATAAAGAATCGCCCCCGCTAAGCACGGCTTAACGGGGGCGATTCTGTTACCCACACACTCCTGGTCGTAACCCGATTGGATGTGACGGTTTAGAACTCGTAACCGAGGTTGACGTAGAAATAGACCTCCTTCGTGCGGTTGCTGTAGCCTAAGGTGGCACCGAGCGGACCGAACATCGTGTTGTAATAGTAGGCGCCCTGCACGCCGATCATCGTCCGCCTGTCGAGCAGGGTCTTCACACGGTCGGACTGTTGGGCGCAGGCGACGCGCAGCAGGACATAGTGCTTGTTGCCGATGCGCTGCTGGGCCTGCAGCTGGGCTGCCACAAACTGGTTATCGACATATTCGATGTCGCCGACACCGGCAAAGGGCATCTGCTGTTCGATGTAGTGGCCGAACCAGTCACCGCCGATGGTGTTGCCGAAGATGGAGGGCACGACGGAGCCGTAGAGCAGACGGCCGTAGAGCATCGGCTGGATCGACAGGCGGGATCCGATGGGGAACGATATGCGCCAGTCGGCATTGACGATGCTCGTGCCCGTCTTCTTGCCCAGATAGGTGCCCTCGGCAGAATACTCCTCCATTCGGGCGAAGTCGTTGGTCAGATAGACATAGCCTGCATTGAAACGGGCCCCTCGGGTGGGGAAGATCCAGTTGTCTTCATTATTAAAGGTGACACGGGCGCGGTAGCTGAAGAAGTGCTCGTTCTGCAACGGCACCGAGATGGAGCTGATCGAGCTCAGGTTGCTGTTGTAGTGCATATAGTCCCATCGCAGGCCCAACTGCAGGTTGAAGGAGCGGAAGTTGAAGTTGATGGGTGTGAGCTCCGCCTGTGTCTGGGTGTAGAGGATGTTGTAGTCGCGCTTGCCGTTGATGTAGATGTCGAGGTCGTTGCGCCGGAAGGAGAGGCTGACCGTAGGCCGCGTGAAACTGCGCGGGTGGATGGTGAGGTCGGCGGCTGCCATCAGGCGCTTGCCCAGTCGGGCGGTGATCTCCGTATTGATAGGCGTCGAAGTCTTCAGGGGGATGGACAGTCCGGCCTGCAGGGCGGCATACTCCTCGGTATCGAAGCGGAAGCCCACATGGAGACGGCTGGTTTTCTCTTTGCCGGCTGTCAGCCGTACCACATAGCCGGAGTCCTGAGGTACCAGATGACACTCTGCCGTCTGGTAGAACAGGTCGATACGCATGGAGGTCGTGATCTCCTGTTCCTTGGCAGCGGTGATGCTGTCGAGTTTGGCGAGGTGGAACTTCTGTCGCAGGAAACGCTCATCCTTCGGCGTCATGTTTACGAACTCAAAGCCTACGACGCGCTGTTTGTCGGTCATGATGGCAGGATTCTGGGGATGGAGGATTGTCGGACGGAACGACGCGTCGATGCCGATGCGCTGTTTCAGGGCGATCAGCTCGTCCCAGTGGCGCATGGCCTCTTCCTCGCCCCGTCGGATCAAGGTGTCGATGGCGGCGTCGGAGAAGCTGGCAGCGCCGTAGCCGTCGGGATCCACATACATGAACAGATCGGTCAGCGCCTTGTTCTCCTCGAACTTGTTCTTGGTGTTCACATCGAGGATCTGGGCGAGTACGCCCTTGGTGTCCCAGTTGTCATCGGCCGTCATGGGGTGGTCATGGACGGACACGCCGATCACGATGTCGGCGCCCATCTGTTTGGCGATATCCACGGGGTAGTTGTTGCGCATGCCGCCGTCGACGAGCACCAGACTGTCGATTCTGACAGGGGAGAAGACGGCAGGGATCGCCATGGAGGCGCGCATGGCCTGAGGCAGGCGGCCGCTGTGGAAGTCGTATTCCGTATAGCTGACGATATCGGTTGCCACACAGGCAAAGGGAATGGGCAGGTCGCGTGAGAAGTCGAGTGAGTCGGTATAGCCCACACAGAGTTTCTCAAACAGCTGGGCGAGGTTCTTACCCTTGATGAGTCCGCCTGCCTGCACGTTGTGCTTGCCGCTGAAGATATTGGTGGAGATGGCATAGGTGTATTGTTTCTCCAGGTCACTGAGGTTCTGGTTGCGCAGGTTGTCACGGTCGCTGATGACGTAGTTCCAGTCCTGGGCACGTGCCACGGAGTCGAGCGAGTGGGCATTATAGCCGATGGCGTAGAGACCGCCCACGATACTACCCATCGAGGTACCTGTGATGATGTCGATGGGGATGCCCGCTTTCTCCAGTACTTTCAGCACACCGATATGTGCCATACCCTTGGCACCGCCGCCGCTCAGCACAACTGCCACTTTCTTACGCCCACCTTGTGTTTGGGCAGGCGCAGCACTCACTAAGCCGCAGGTCAGCAGCGCAGTGAGGAGTATCAATAATCTCGTTTTCATTTCTTAATGGTTTGATGCTGCAAAGGTACGTTTTTTGTCTTAAACGACCAAATATATACATAAATTTGATAAAATCTTTGGATGTTTCAGGGAATTTGTCTATATTTGCAGCTGTTGTGACAGATATAATCCGGTCATTATGAAGAAAAGGTCGTTTGCAAACAGACTGAGCTTGCGTATCATGGCGGTGCTGATCGTGGTTTCGACGATCATCATGATTGCGGTCTATCTGATCACAAAGGACTCGATGGCGCATGAGGCCGAGGCACGCTATGAGGGCATCATCCTCCATACCAATGAGAAGATCCGCGGCGTGCTCTCCGATGTCTATGTGGCTGCCATCAACAATGTGAACGTGATCGAGCGCGACCTCAATGATTCCGATCTGCTGCAGCAGCATCTGGAGCGGATGGTCAGCCAGAACCAATACATGTCGAGTTGCCGACTGATCTTCGAGTCCGACTTCTACCCCCAGAAAGGCCATAACTTCGAGATCTACGCCTGGCGCGATTCGTCAGGGGTGGTCAGAGGCAAGCAGATGAACGAGCGTCATCCCGACTTCCTGGTGCATGCCTGGTATAAAAGAGCCTTCGAACAGGAGAAAGACGACTGGACACCCCCGTATCTGGACCGTGCTGCCTCGCAGCAACTCACGACGACCTACCTGACCCATATCCACGATAAGCGTGGCAGGAAGGTGGGTATGCTGGGTGCCGACGTGTCGCTGGGGTGGTTGCGTCAGCGTCATAACCGGGAAGACGCCGAGATCCACGAGCGTTACGAGCAGGGCTTTTCGGAGCAGTCGTACAGTTTCATCATCGATCACGACGGCACCTACCTCATCCATCCTGATGAGAGCCGTGTGCTGAGGATGAAGATCCAGGATGTCATGAAAGCGACGCCTGACACCTTGGATGACGCGATGGCCCGGCGGATGCTGAACCGTGAGAGCGGCACCTGCCGCATCGCCCAAGACGGCCTGGACTGCTGGGTGTTCTATTCCTATGTGAAATATGCCGACTGGACGGTGGTGATCGTCGTGCCTGAGGCGATCATCAACTATAAGGGTAA
>ONNY01000126.1 GCA_900319305.1 uncultured Prevotella sp. | reverse complement strand
CCATCCAGTTGTCGAGGAACAAGTAACCGGCTTTGGCACTCAGACCAAAACTCCAATCGGAAGCCTTGCTGTAGTTCAAGGTCAGACCTGACAATGAGGCGCCAACATAGAACTTACTCTCCTCAAATGGGGTTGTTGACTCGTTCAGAACTTTCTGGGCATTCACACTTGTCGCCATCATCAGGCCAATGGCAGCCATCATCAGTTTTTTCATTTCTAGTTTTCTATAATTTATTGATTAATCTTTTTTGTTTAAATTCTTTTCTTTCTTATACCAAACGCAGAACCACACGATAGCCACTACCAAACAAGCGAGACCGATCGTATAACCGATTTGTCCGGGCAAGTTGAAGGCGATCTTCGACACCATCAGGAACGTCGAACAGACGGTGGTCATAAAGAGGGCTGGGATCAGGGTGATCCAGAACGGCTTCTTATTACGTACCAGATAGACGGTCAGCGTCCAGAGCGTGAAAGCAGAGAGTGCCTGATTACTCCAGCCGAAATACTGCCAGATGGTATTGAAGCCGTCGGGGTTCTCAATCTGCCATACGAGCATCGCAATCGAAATGGCAAACAACGGGATACAGATATACAGACGATGCATGATCGGACGCTGGTTCAACTTCAGCCACTCGGCTACGATCAGACGGGCTGAACGGAAGGCAGTATCACCCGAGGTGATAGGTGCAGCCACCACACCGAGCATCGCCAAAATAGCGCCAGCGATACCCAACCAGTCGTTACAGACAAGGTTTACCAACGCTGGTGCTGATGTCTGGAAGCCTTTCGTTGCTTCCTCAATCAGGGTATAGCCAGGAGCAGGTTCACCATAGAAGAACCAAGCTGCCACCGTGGCCCAGATCAGGGCTACCACACCCTCGGTAATCATCGCACCGTAGAAAATCGGACGGCCCATCTTCTCACTCTTCACGCAACGGGCCATCAGCGGACTCTGTGTACCGTGGAAACCAGAGATGGCACCACAGGCGATCGTGATAAACAAGGCAGGGAATATCTCATCCTTAAACATATCGGGATGTGTCTGTTGTCCCAGGTTACCTGTGTGCGTCCAGAGTTCAGGCAGCGTCGGCCACTGCAGGAAGAGCCACACCATCAGGGCACCTGCCATAAACAGCAGCGAGAAGGCGAACAACGGATAGATCTTACCGATGATCTTGTCAATCGGCAGCATCGTGGCGATGATATAATAGCAGAAGATGATCGCCACCCACATCAGGGTATCACCACTGATGGTATGCAGGATCTCTGCTGGTGAATACACAAACACGGTTCCCACCATGATCAGCAACAGGACGGTGAACACCAGCATCAGTTTCTTCGTGGCTTTACCCAGATAGAGACCACCCAACTCGGGCAATCCCGCACCGTCGTGGCGCATCGACAGCATACCACTCAGGTAGTCGTGTACGGCACCTGCGAAGATACAGCCGAACACGATCCACAGATAGGACACAGGACCGAACTTCGCACCCATGATGGCACCGAAGATAGGACCCGTACCGGCAATGTTTAGAAACTGAATCATGAACACCTTCCAACTCGGAAGCACAATGTAGTCCATACCGTCGGCTTTCGCTACGGCAGGCGTTACACGGTCATCAGGGCCGAACACTTTCTCCACGAAGCGTCCGTACAGCAGATAACCCAGTAGAAGAGCCAAGAGGCTCACTAAAAATGAAATCATCTTTTTGAGGTATTTGAACAAATTTATTGTGAAATATTTGCTATCTTTGCAGCAAATTTTATAAAAAGAAACATTTTGAGAACAATTCTTCGTCTTTTCATGCTGTTTCTGCTATTGCAGAACGTATCCGCCCAGATGCCCAAACACGAGATCCGGGCCGTCTGGATCACCACCATTAGCGGACTCGACTGGCCTCGCTCCCACTCCGCTACCTCACAACAGCGGGAACTCACCGACATCCTCGACAAGTTACAACAGGCAAACATCAATACCGTATTAATACAGGCACGTGTCCGCGCCTCTACCATCTATCCCTCCAACAACGAGCCTTGGGACATCTGTCTCACAGGTACTGCAGGCCGTGCGCCAGGCTACGACCCCTTGAAGTTCTGCATCGACGAGTGCCACAAGCGCGGGATGGAGTGTCATGCCTGGATCGTCACCATCCCTGTAGGCAAATGGAATGCTGATGGCTGTAAGAAACTGCGTGCCCGCTACCCCAACCTCATCCGTAAGATCGGCGACGAGGGATATATGGATCCAGAGAAATCTGAGACAGGCGACTACCTCGCACAGGTCTGCGCCGACGTCACCCGTCGCTACGATGTCGATGGTATCCACCTCGATTACATCCGATATCCCGAAACCTGGAAACTGAAGGTCAGTCGTCCGCAAGGTCGTCAGAATATTACCAGTATTGTCAGAAAGATTCATAAAGCCGTCAAGGCCGAAAAGCCTTGGGTAAAGCTCTCTTGTTCACCCGTTGGCAAGTACGACGATCTGAGCCGTTACCAGAGTCTTGGCTGGAATGCCAACACCACCGTCTGTCAGGATGCACAGGGATGGTTGCGAGACGGTCTGATGGACGCCCTCTTCCCCATGATGTACTTCCAGGGTAACCACTTCTATCCCTTCGTTGTCGATTGGAAGGAGCACAGTTACGGACGTCAGGTCGCTCCCGGACTGGCGATCTATATGCTCCATCCGCGTGAGAAGAACTGGGATCTCGATGTCATCCGTCGTGAGATGAACGTGCTGCGCCAACAAGGTCTTGGCATTACTTTTTTTCGCTCTAAGTTCTTCACAGACAATGTAAAAGACGTATATACGTTCACGCAAGACTTTAACCCCTATCCTGCCCTTATTCCCCCGATGGACGGGATCACTGCACCAGCCCCCCGCCCTGCCAGTTACCTCTCCGTAAACCATGGCGCTGCCACCGACCTGCTCACCTGGCAGGCAGCCCCCTCCAAGAACGACGATAACTACCTATTATATAATATCTACGCCTCCGACCGTTTCCCTGTTGATACTGAGGATCCTGCCTGTCTGGTGGCTACCCGTCTGCAGGGGCAGTCACTCACCGTTCCCCATCAGGGTCGGAGTCTGAACTATGCCGTCACCAGTGTCGACCGCTATGGGCGTGAGAGCACTCCTGTGTTCAGTTCCCAAGCAGCCGCTTCCGACCGTCCTCCCATCGATTTTCGACAGTTGATTATGGGAAATCCCATTTCAAACATCTTAAAAAGTACAAAATGACAAACTTTTGAGAGAAAACTATAACCTAATCTCCCAAGAATTGATTACTTTTGCAGCATCAAAACAAACAATCAAACAAATAGGTAATTATGGAAAGAACATGGAGATGGTTCGGCAAGAAAGACAAGATTACCCTTGCCCAGCTAAAACAAATTGGAGTTGAAGGTATTGTAACCGCCCTTCACGACGTACCTTTAGGCGAAGTATGGACCCGTGAGAAGATCCGCGACCTGCGTGAGTATATCGAGAGCTACGGCATGCGCTGGAGCGTCGTCGAGTCACTCCCCGTCGTAGAGACCATCAAATACGGCGGTCCTGACCGTGACCACCAGATCGAGGTCTATAAGGAGTCTCTGCGCAACCTTTCTGCAGAAGGCATCCACTGCATCTGCTATAACTTCATGCCCGTGCTCGACTGGGCCCGTACCGATCTGTTCCACGACAATCCCAACGGTGCTACCAACCTCTACTTCAACTATGCCGAGTTTGCTTACTTCGACATCTATATCCTGAAGCGCGAGGGTGCCCGTGAGGAATGGGCCAAGTTCAAGTTCCCCGAAGGCTGGGGCGAAGGCCGTAACGTATTGGCAGAGGCCGACGAACTCGCCAAGACGATGACCCCTGAGAAGGATCACGCTTTGGTGGAGACCATCATCATCAAGACACAGGGCTTTGTGTCAGGTAATTTCAGCGAGAACGACGAGGCACCTATCCAGAAGTTCCGCGACTTCCTCAACCTCTACAAAGGCATCGACAAGGCACAGTTGCGTGCCAACATGAAATACTTCCTCGAGGCCATCATGCCTACCTGTGAGGAATATGGTATGAACATGTGCGTACACCCCGACGATCCCCCCATCGAGGTACTCGGTCTGCCCCGTATCGTGCGTACGGAGGAGGATATCCAGTGGTTCCTCGACGCTGTACCCAACAAGCACAACGGACTCACCTTCTGTGCCGGTTCCCTCTCAGCAGGCGCTTATAACAATGTGGTGGAGCTCGCCAAGAAGTTTGCTTCCCGCACCCACTTCGTTCACCTGCGTTCCTGCCACATCTTCCCCAACGGCGACTTCACAGAGGCTTCACACCTGGGTGGACGTGCCGACCTCATCGAACTCTGCCGTATCTTCGAGAAGGAGAACCCCGAGTTGCCGATGCGTGTGGATCACGGTATGACCTTCACCGACAATGCCGGTGGTGTGTTCGACGAGTCCAGTCATGGCCACAATGCAGGCTACACCCTTCTGGGTCGTATGTTTGCCCTCGGACAGGTGCAGGGTATCCTCGCCACCGTCGATCGCGAACTCGGCATTCCATACAAGCAACCTGGCTTTTTCGATTGATGCAACAAATAAATAATATGAAGCTTAATGATATTCTGAACGGTAAGTTCGACGCCACGGAGTGGGAAGCCAAAGGCTACCAACTCCCAAAGTTCGACATCAAGGCCCTGCGTGAGAAGACCGCCAAGGAACCCACATGGGTACACTTCGGTGGTGGTAACATCTTCCGTGCCTTCCCCGCAGCCATCCTCAACGACGCCCTGAACACAGGCAAGTACGATCGTGGTGTCATCGTGGCAGAGACCTTCGACTTCGAAGTCATCGACAAGGCCTATGCCCCATACAACAACCTCTCATTGCTCGTGTCGCTTCAGAGCACAGGTACCATCGAGAAGAAAGTCATCGCCAGTGTGACGGAAGCCCTCAAGGCCGATCCTCAGTTCGAGGACTGGAACCGTCTCGTAGAGATCTTCCGCAACCCCTCTCTGCAGATGATCTCCTTCACCATCACTGAGAAGGGTTACAGCTACAACGATGCCGACCTGGCACGCGGCCTGAAACCCGTCTTCGCCATGGGTAAGGTATGCGCCCTGCTGCTCGAGCGTTTCAATGCCGGTAAGCTGCCCCTCACCGTTCAGTCGATGGACAACTGCTCCCACAATGGCGACAAGGTGAAGGCTGGTGTCTTCGCTTACGCAGAGAAGTGGGTAGCCGACGGTCTCGTACCCGCCGAGTTCCTCGCCTACCTGAAGGATGAGACGAAGATCACCTTCCCCTGGTCGATGATTGATAAGATCACGCCACGCCCGCACGAGAAGGTCAAGGAGATGCTCGCCAAGGACGGTTTCGACGACAACAACTACATCGAGACCGAGAAGCACACCTTCACCGCTCCCTTCGTGAATGCAGAGGAAGTGCAGTATCTCGTCATCGAGGACAACTACACCAACGGACGTCCCCCACTCGATCTGGGCGGCGCCCTCTACACCACCCGTGAGACGGTGGATAAGGTAGAGACGATGAAAGTCACCACCTGTCTGAATCCCCTCCACACGGCGATGTCGATCTATGGCTGCATGCTGGGCTACACCCTCATCTCCGCCGAGATGGCCGACGAGGATCTGCGCCCCTTCGTACAGAAGTTGGGTTATATCGAGGCGATGCCAGTGGTCACCGATCCCGGTGTACTGAATCCCTACGAATTTATCGGTGCCGTCATCAACCGTCGTCTGCCGAACCCCTTCATGCCCGACGCCCCGCAGCGTATCGCCATGGACACCTCTCAGAAGCTGCCCATCCGTTTCGGTGAGACTTTGAAGAAGTATATCGCCCGTGGTCTCGACAAGTCGAACCTCGTGCTGATCCCCCTCACCCTCGCAGGCTATGCCCGTTATCTGAAGGGCATCGACGACAACTGCCGTCCCTTTGAGCCCTCTCCCGATCCCATGCTGGCAGAATTGCAGGCCATCGTAGCCCCGCTCGAGGTCGGCAAGCCCAATCAGGACTGGAGTTGTCTGAAGAAGCTCTTCAGCCGCAAGGATGTGTTCGGACTCGATCTCTACGAGGCAGGTCTCGGTGAGCAGATCGAAGGCATGGTAAAGGAACTCTACGCCGCCCCTGGAGCCGTTCGTGCCACACTCCACAAATACGTGTCAGCACGCTAATCTATACAAATAATCCCTCGCAGATTTGCGAGGGATTATTCTTTTATATCATTCATCGAAAAGTTTCTCCCGTTTCGAGGATACCTGTTTCAACACCCCGTTCACCCACTTGTACGTCTCGAAATACACATATTCATAACCATCGCGAACAGCCGTTCTGATCTCCTTCTGCTCCTTGTCGATATCAGGCTCCACCAGGTTCTCAAACTCCTCCACACGATAGAACTGCAGCGTGACGGGGTTCCACACATAGGC
>ONNY01000122.1 GCA_900319305.1 uncultured Prevotella sp. | reverse complement strand
ACCTGCGACATCTTGACATCAATCTCGGCATCAATCTTCTGCGACTGAGCCTGGAGCCAGGCTGTCTGGGCCTCCATCACCGTGGTAGGCGTGATCACCCCCTCACTGAATCCGAGATTAGCCATGCGCAGGTTTTCGTCTGCACGCTGGATATTCTTCTGGGCCATCAACAGTTTCTTGTTGGCTTCATCCACCTTGAAGGTGGTCTGGTTCACCTGCAGCTCAATCAGCTCCCGCGCCTCGGCGAGTTCGAGATTGGCAATCGCGGTAGCCCCCTTTGAGGCACGTACCTTATACATCACGTCGCCCCAGTTCCAGATGGGCACACGCAGCGACACGCCCACATTCCAGAAACCGCGGAACTTCCGCTCAAAGCCGTTCAGCATATTAGGATTGCTGGCAGCATAGCCACCTGTGAGCAGCAGCTGGGGCATGTTGCCTGCCTTGAGGATATTGGTGGTCTGCTTCGAGAGATCCACCGTATTCTGCAGCATCTTCAGCTCCGGACGGTTTGCCACCGCCTTATCCACCTCCAGCTTCGGCTGCAGCTCCAGCACAGCGATCTGTCCTGCCTGTTCGTCGGCAAGCGTCACCTGCTCGTCAAGCGGCAGTCCGCAGAGCTGGTTCAGCAGCATACGGGAGAGTACGAGTCCGTCGTTCACTTTTGTCAGTGTCATCTCGGCCTCGTTCACCTTCACATCCACGCTCAGGCCGTCGCTCTTCGTAGCCACACCCTCCTCGATCATCTTATAGACATCCGCATCGAATTTCTTCACCAGGTCGAGATAGCTCTGTGCCAGTTGCTGTTTATGATAGAGCGACACCACCTGCCAGTAAGCCTGATCCAGCCGATAAAGCGTGGCCTGCCTACGGGCATCCAGGGAGTTGGCAGCCAACTTCTCGTTGATGTCTGCCATCTTGTTCATGGCAATGATGCTTCCACCCATAAACAAGGGTTGGGTTAGCATCACAGAACCGACAAGCATATGACGGGTATCCGTATCGAAGGCATCGACGATCTTCTGTCCAAGACCGTTCAGCATCTTCTCTGTCACAGGGCCTACCCTGCCCATCACCTTTGCGAGTGTTTCATGATGCACCATCAGGTCGGCCAGGCTTTGGGACAGTCCTGTTCCGATCATGGTTCCCAAGTTACTGAACTCCGTTTTCTGAGTCTCACTAAGCAAAGATATCGGCTCACTGGTGTACTGATAGGTGCCGATGGCACTCACATGAGGCAGGTATTTCGTGCGTGCCGACTTCCTGAGGTTGGCAGCGACGTCCTGTTTCAACTTCGATACACTCAGTTGCTTGTTGTTACGCAAGGCCATCTGCCGGCAACTGTCGAGCGAGAGCACCCGCTGTGCCCCAGCCGGCAAGAAACCAAAAGCCATCAGCCAAAAACCAAAAGCAATCTTTTTATTCATATTACCTTATTTTCTAAAAAATCGGTGCAAAGTTAGTGCATTTCATCGAAATAACAAAGATTTTTTGCAGTTTTATACCTTATTTATTTGGAAGTTATCAATAAAAACTTTATATTTGCGACATATTTACGACAACCTATGAACAAAGATAGCTTTCTGCATAAGGCTTTCGATCTCTATTACGACGGCTTCCGTTCCATGCGTCTGGGTAAGACGCTGTGGGCGATTATCCTGATTAAGCTGGTCATCATCTTCGCCATCCTGAAGGTGTTCTTCTTCCCCAATTTCCTGAAAGAGCACGCCCAGGGTGATGAGTCGGGCTATGTCGCAAATGAACTTGTAGAGCGAGCAAATTAAACATTAAATTTCAGATATTATGTTCAACAACCTATTATTAGACATTGATGCCGGAACCATTGACTGGTCGAGAGCGCAATTCGCCCTCACGGCAATCTACCACTGGCTCTTCGTACCCCTGACGCTCGGACTGGCCGTCATCATGGGTATCGTGGAGACCATCTATTATCGTAAGAAAGAGCAGTTCTGGAAAGATGCAGCCATCTTCTGGCAGAAACTCTTCGGTATCAACTTCGCCATGGGTGTCGCCACGGGTATCATCCTCGAGTTCGAGTTTGGCACCAACTGGTCCAACTACTCCTGGTTCGTAGGCGATATCTTCGGCGCCCCGCTGGCAGTCGAGGGAATCGTGGCGTTCTTCATGGAATCCACCTTTGTGGCAGTGATGTACTTCGGCTGGAAGAAAGTATCGCCGGGCTTCCACCTCGCCTCTACCTGGCTCACAGGCCTAGGTGCCACGATCTCTGCCTGGTGGATCCTCGTCGCCAATGCCTGGATGCAGTATCCAGTAGGTTGTGCTTTCAATCCTGACACGATGCGTAATGAGATGGTGAGCTTCGCCGAGGTGGCCCTCTCGCCCTTTGCCATCAGCAAGTTCTGTCATACAGTCACTTCCTCATGGATCATCGGTGCCGTCTTCTGCGTGGGTGTGTGCAGCTGGTATATGCTGAAACGCCGTGAGCCGCGCCTGTCGATCGAGAGCATGAAGATCGGTGCTGCCGTAGGTCTGGTTGCCTCTCTGCTCGCCGCCGCCACAGGTCATAAGTCAGCCCAGGATGTGGCTGCCGTACAGCCTATGAAACTCGCAGCCATGGAGGCTCTCTATGATGGTGGCAACGGCATCGGTCTGAAGGTCATCGAAGGCATCGAGGTACCAAATGCCCTCTCCTTCATGGCTACCAACGACTTCGAGGGCTACGTGCCTGGCGTGAACAATATCCTGAACGGCTACACCACGCCCGACGGTAAGGTGGAGCCCTCTGTCGAAGAGAAGATCGAGCGGGGCAAAAAGGCCATCGCCGCCCTTGCCGCCTATCGGAAAGCGAAGCACGAAGGGGCTGAAGACTCCACGATCAATCAGCAACTCAGCCTCCTCAACGAGAACATGCCTTATTTCGGCTACGGCTATATCCGCGACAAGGAAGAGGTAGTACCTCCCATCGCCGTCAACTTCTGGGCCTTCCGTGTGATGGTGGGCTTGGGCGGTTTGTTCATCCTCTTCTTCGCCGTGGTGCTGGCAGGCGCTTACGGCTGGCCCAGACAGCTGTGGCGCGACCGCAGCATCACCGGACTGCCCAAGTGGCATTACTGGATCGCCATCGCCCTTATCCCGTTGGCTTATATCGCCTCTGAGAGTGGCTGGCTCGTCGCCGAGTTCGGCCGTCAGCCCTGGACCATCCAGGATATGCTCCCCACGTGGGCAGCCGTCAGCGACCTCCAGTCGTCGAGTGTGATGATCACCTTCTTCCTGTTCCTCATCCTCTTCACGACGATGCTCGCCGTCGAAATCAACATCATGCTTAAACAAATCAAGAAAGGACCGCAACTATGACATACGAATTCTTACAACACTACTGGTGCTTCATCGTATCGCTGTTAGGAGCACTCCTGGTCTTCCTGCTCTTCGTACAGGGAGCCAACTCTGTCGCCAGTTCTTTAGGACAGACGGAAGAAGGCCGTCGCCTCGTCTATAACTCCACAGGACGTAAGTGGGAGTTCACCTTCACCACCCTCGTCACCTTCGGCGGTGCGTTCTTCGCCTCGTTCCCCTTGTTCTACTCCACCTCGTTCGGCGGTGCCTACTGGCTCTGGATGATCATCCTCTTCACCTTCGTGTTGCAGGCCGTCAGTTACGAGTTCCAGAACAAGATCGGCAACATCCTCGGCCCGCGCACCTTCCAGTTCTTCCTCACCCTCAACGGCATCCTCGGTCCGCTGCTCTTAGGCGGTGCCGTCGCCACCTTCTTCGAGGGTTCCAACTTCATCGTGGCGAAGGACAACCTGATCGATGCAGGAGCCATCACGCCCATCATCTCATCTTGGGCAAATGCCTCCCATGGTCTCGACGCCCTGCTCAATCCCTGGGTACTCGTCTTGGGCTTTGCCGTGGTATTCCTCGCCCGTGTGCTGGGCATCCTCTATGTGATGAACAATGTGGCTGATGAGGGCATCCGTTCTCGTGGCACAGGACGTCTGATCGCTGCGGCTGTTCCCTTCCTCGTGCTCTTCGTGGCCTACCTCGTCCACCTGCTGCTGAAGGAAGGCTTTGCCTACAACCCAGAGACGGGCATCATCTTCATGGAGCCCTATAAGTACCTCACCAACTTCCTCGACATGTGGTATATCACCGTCGTGCTGCTGATCGGTGTGGTGCTCGTGCTCTTCGGCATCGGCAAGACCATCTTCTCGAAGGGCTATGTGGGTGGCATCTGGCCAGCAGGCATCGGTACCGTCCTCACCGTCCTCGCCCTGCTGCTCTGCTGTGCGTGGAACAACACGGCCTACTATCCCTCGACAGCCGACCTCCAGTCGTCGCTCACCCTACAGAACTCCTGCTCGAGTGAGTTTACGCTGCGTACGATGTTCTACGTCTCGCTGCTCGTGCCGTTCGTACTGGCTTACATCATCTACGCCTGGCGCGCCATCGATGCCAAGAAACTGACAAAAGACGAACTCAAAGGCGACCATGCTTATTAGGGCACCTTTACTTCAATGAAAAAAGGAGCGGCCCCAGGAATTTGAATCCTGCGACCGCTTCTCTGCTATTATAGACTACTCACGGCACAGCCCCCACCCTCGCAGCATCGCAAAGTAATCGAGGCTTTCAATCCCGTTTTCCTGAATTGCCATGGCTATGCCAAGCATCATCCAACGCTGGGGCTGATCCGATGGGATGCCGATGGGATATACGTCTCAGTGAGATTCTCCCGGGGCGGTGCCCACTTGCTGATAATCATCCTGATGGTATAGAGCCTGTACTTGTGATAATAGGTACGCGTGAGTAGATAGAACGCTGCTCTCCAACCATATTCTAAACTCTCAAACTGACAGAAACTTGCATCTGTCTGCTGGGCCCGTAAGCCCTGCCACTGGTCCTTCGCCGTGCGACGGATATTCAGTGGGTTGTTGTTTCTAATTCCTCTTGGTAACATCATCTTTTTACTTTTTTACCTTTTCCTTTTTTACATTGTACAACGGCACGTTGGCACGTTGGCACGTTATAGCATCAGACAACCAGTCTTGCGAAAGGTTGACAGACCAGTGGGCGTTCCTCTGCC
>ONNY01000133.1 GCA_900319305.1 uncultured Prevotella sp. | reverse complement strand
CATGAGAAGAACGTCATGGTACCGGCAACGCCTGCTACGGCAGCCGTCTATGGTAAGTTCTTTACCCTGGGTTATAAGACGGAAGCGGAGATTACCGACGACCTGCTGACGAAGAAGTGGGACGATGTGGCTTCTCTTGGTAGTGGAAAGAAGGATGGCAAGATCGTCACTATCCTGAAGGGACTCGCTGAGCTGATCGATCTGAAGAGCTTCTGGAAACCCGTGGTTGATCCCGAAGCACCCAAACTCGGATGGGATCGTCAGGTATGGAACGACGAGAGTGGACGTATCATCTTCTCCGACTCCAAGAATGCCACCTACGGCTTCAAGGGTGAGAAGATCGAGAAGTGGAGTCAGGCTGGTCTCAGCAATGTCGAGACGCTGAAGAAGGCCCTTACCGATATTTAATATAAACAGTATAGGATTATGGCAGAAGATTCATTATTCAAGAAGTGGAGAGACGCTATCGACGCAAAGAACGATGCTGACTTCAAGAAGGGCGTGCTCCAGAACATACGTGAACTGAAACAGGAGGTATATAACCTGAAGGTTGACGCTTTCAATAACTCACAAGGCACACTGATCCGCGATGATCATCGTATCGTGCTCTCAGCACCGGAGATTGTCATCGGTGACGTGAACCTCGGTGGTCAACTGAACCCCGCATCACAGTCCACGATCATCATCCGTGGTAACAACGTGGCAGTGCAAGGTGTCGGCGACAACGGTGAGGTGAAGGTCCAGGCACCTGCCATCCAGCAGATTGCCGAGAATGCGGGCATCGACGGTAATGAGCATATCATCGGCGACTTCTCGAAAGTCGTGACACAGGCTCAGGACATCACCCTTGAGAGTGATACCGTGAGTAAGGGCGGGGCTTTCCCCACGGCTGATGTCATCACGGGCAGCGGTATCCGTTTCAATGCCGATCATGCGGTGGAAGTGACAGCCGCTAAGAGTCTGACCACGCGTCTTGCGAATGTCAACCGCAGGCTCCAGGAGCTTGAGGCAGCAAAGACCAGTTTTGAGAATGAGGTGAAGACCAAGGGCGATGAGTATAACGCCAAGCGTGAGGAGGTGGACGACCTGATGAAGAAACGTCAGCAGCTGAAGACGGGTGAGTTGGATATCCGTTCCGACTACCGTGACCTTGATGAGATGAATATCCGTATCAACGAGTTGTCGGATGGTCTGTCGAAGTCCATCTACGAATATGCTGATGCCCTGTCTAACCTCGGTGAGACGCTCCGTCTCATAGCTCTCTTCAAGAAGCAGGCTCATGATTTGGAGCAGGTGGATGAGGATAACTTCAGGAAAGCCACCAACACCTATGTGGCTATCCAGGGCGAGATGGTCAACGTGGCAACGATGGACGGTGACGGTAAGTTCCTGTCCAACGAGAATGCCGGCGTTAATTTGCTGACCAATACCATGATGATAACCTCACAGCCAGACCAGGCAGATAATCTGCCCGACAACAACCGTCTGGAAATCAACATGAAGCATATTGAGATCGTCACAGGTGCCACGAAGCAGGTGACCGTCAACAACGACGGTACCGTTGAATCGGCAAAGATGCCGGCAGAGGGTGAGGTGCTGATCCGTTCGAAGGCAATCACGATGGAGTCGGTGGACTATGAGATCGACCAGAAGAAGAAAAAGGAGAGTAAGCTTGCAGAGAATGGCAAGATCAAGATCCGTTCAAACGATATTGAACTCAACACCGCCACCTCAACGAAGATGGAGGTTGATGAAAATGGTGTGATCACCCAGGCCAAGTACTTGCCACAGGGTAATGTTACCATTAAATCGAAGAACTTCCAGATGAAAGCCTATGAGACCGCTTTTGATGGCACGAAGGAGGAGAATACAGCCCTCGTCCAGAGCAGCTTCTTCGGTGTGAACACCGAACTGGTGAATGTCTCAGCTGTTGATCAGGAAGGCAAGGCCAAGGGTATGATCTATGCCAATGCCAAGGATGTCTATCTGATCTCCGCCAATACGGATAAGGATTCCGGAAAGGCAGAGACGCTGGCAGAGCAGGGTAACCTGGTGATGCTGGGTGAGAACGTGAAGCTTGGTACCTACTCGCAGAATATGAAGAGCAAGACGGTCCAGATGGCAACGGAAGAGGTGCTGATCGCCGGTGAGAAGCTGATCGAGGCACAGCAGGGTGACAAGGCTGTCTTACAGCTGACGGATGGTCATGCAGCCCTCGCTGGTGACAAGACATTGATCTATGGTGAGACCACGATCAATGCCAAGACGGAGATCAAGGGCGAGCTTGCGGCACCGAAGGCCGTCATCGACAATATCGAGGCATCTTCTTCGTTCAAATCGCCTAACATCAGCGATGGTATGGCTGCTGGTGGCGGTGGCGGCGGCGGTAGCCTGTCGGCCAAGAAGAAGGTCGAGGATGCCGAGGCTAAAGAGGCGCAGCCCGAGAAACAACCCGAACAGTGATTATCAGCAGTATCATCAATCATTTAAAATAGAAGAATCATGAATGTGTTTATAACATCCCAGATAGAGAGTGTCGAAAAGAAAATGGCAGGTTATCATGCCCTGCTTTCCTACCGCTATTCAAACCTCTGCGTCAAGGCCGATCCCGCCTCCTTGCTGTCTGTCACATTGGTCATGGGCTCCACCGAGAAGGATATTGAGGAGGTGGCTGAGGTTGCCAAGCCTACAGATGACTACCACCTGATCGTGATCCCCAAGATGCAGGATTTCATCATGGACATCAACCAGGCGGTGCAGGTAGCACACCCCGAGTTCAAGGTGGAGCAGAAGCCCCTCGGTGACGGCAATGATCAGCACCGTTTCCTGCTCTATGAGATGCCGGAGGTTGACAAGGACCGTCGTGACTTCCTGAATCAGGCCGTTGACAGCCTCTACGAGGAGTGTAAGGCCCGTATCGAGGCTGTGACGAATGATCAGAAGATGACCTTCGCTGAGTTCCTTACCAGCAAGCCCGAAGAACTGAAGGAGGCCAACGACCAACTCAACAAGTCGCATGATGACTACATGGCAAAGATCCAGTCGCTGCTCAACCTGAAGCGTCAGGAGATCGAAGAGGGCTACCAACGCTATCTGATAAAACATGAGAACGACGACGCCCAGACCAACGGCTTCGACGTCACCAGTTCCATGAAACTCTTCGAAGAATAAACTCTCACTGGAATATGAAGAAAATAGGGTGGACTTTGGCTGTCGTGGCGATCGTCTTTGTGATCGCACTCATTGGCGGCAGTTTCTATATGCTGGACTATTCACTGGCTCCTGATCCGAACCGGATGGACACCGATTCGTGTTATCGGCAGCAGTTCGAAAAGTATCCTGAGAGTAAGGCGTGGGTTGACAGCCTGCGAAGTATCGGTGCTCTGCGCGACACGTTCCTGACGATGCCGACAGGGGAGCGTCATCATGCTTTCTATGTGGATAGGGGTAGCACCCGTACCGCGCTTGTGATCCACGGCTGGCGCGACTGTGCCATCAAATTCTTCTGGCTGGCACGTATCTATGAGCACGAGTTAGGGTATAATGTGGTGATGCCAGAATTGCACGCCTGTGGTGAGAGCGAGGGTGACGCCATCCAGATGGGATGGAAGGATCGGCTCGATGCATTGCACTGGCTGAAGACCTTCCAGGCCGACACGATGGTGGTGCATGGTGTCTCAATGGGGGCCGCCACTACCATGATGCTGTCTGGCGAGAAGATGCCTGATGGTATCAAGGATCTGAAGTTTGTGGAGGATTGTGGTTATACCAGCGTGTGGGATGAGTTTGCCGGACAACTGAAGGAACAGTTCGGCTTGCCTCCCTTCCCGCTGATGTATGCCACAAGTCTGCTCTGTCAATTGCGCTATGGCTGGAACTTTAGCGAGGCGTCGGCCTTGGAACAGGTTAAAAAGTGCCGATATCCGATGCTCTTTATTCATGGCAGCACCGACACGTTTGTACCTACGGCGATGGTCTATCCCCTCTACGAAGCAAAACCCGGCACCAAGGCGCTTTGGATAGCCGATGGTGCCGAGCATGCTTTGTCATATCATGAGCATAGGGCCGAATACATCTCAAGAGTCCGGGCCTTCTGCCTGGATCAGTGATTGCGGAAATTCCACTTGGAATTATCGCTGCTGAAGTCGTATTGAGCGAGGGTAGGCGTGGAGTCACCTGCACTGTAGAGACAGATGCTGGTGTTGACACCCGCCTGTCCGGGGATTGCCTTCGGCATGATGCGGAAGGTACCGTCGGTGAGTTGTTCGATGCGCCAGAGTTGTTCGTCAGCGCCTGTATAGGCAGGAACGGTCGTCACCTCACAGTCGGCGGTAGCAGCCAGGGCGCGGTCAGTACCTTCGATGGTAATCCTGAAATAAGGGTTGCTGAGATAGCCGCCTGCCTCGTTGACGGGCGTAACGGTCCAACGCTGGTGGGGACGGTGCATATAGTCACCGATACGGGCAGGGATATTGCCCTCGGGCCATGTGCCGATGACATC
>ONNY01000120.1 GCA_900319305.1 uncultured Prevotella sp. | reverse complement strand
AAGCACCTCTCACCCGTTCTATACTGGTAAGAGCAAGCTCGTTGACACCGCAGGTCGTGTCGATAAGTTCATGAGCCGCTACGGTAAGGCTGCGAAGAAGTAAGAGCATACGAAAGCTTGCTTTCAGTCTGCCGAACGTAAGCAGGCTCGACTGAAAGTCAAGGCTGCGAAGAAATAAGAGATACTCTTAAGGATTTAGAAAAGGTGCGTTCTTGGTAGTTGCATATGCCAAAGCGCACCTTTTCACATTTCTCGAAGTGAAAAAAAGTAAAAAAACGCTTCTTTTCACTTCTTTTTTGTATCTTTGCCCCAAAGAATGCATTTTAATCGTTACAAGACATTTTATACAAAGAATGAAAACCGTTTATGAATTCTCTGTCAAGGACAGAAAAGGTAAGGACGTATCTCTGAAAGAGTACGCCAACGAGGTGTTGCTGATTGTCAATACGGCAACCAAGTGTGGATTCACCCCGCAGTACGACGAGCTGGAGGCACTCTACAAGAAGTACCATGCACAGGGTTTCGAGATCCTCGACTTCCCCTGTAATCAGTTTGGCCAGCAGGCCCCCGGTACCGACGAAAGCATTCACGAGTTCTGTAAGCTCAATTTCGGCACAGAGTTCCCACGCTTCAAGAAGGTCAAGGTGAATGGCGACGATGCCGATCCCCTCTTCAAGTTCCTGCAGGAGCAGAAAGGCTTCGCCGGATGGGATATGAGCCACAAGATTGCCCCTATCCTCGACGAGATGCTCTCCAAAGAGGATCCTGACTACAAACAAAAGCCCACCATCAAGTGGAACTTCACCAAATTCCTCATCAACAAGAAGGGACAGGTGGTAGCCCGTTTCGAGCCCACAGAGAAGATTGAGAACATTGCAAAGCAGATTGAGGAGTTGCTGAAATAGGAAGCGATTTCATCTTCATACTAACAAAAAAAATAAAAGGCCCGTTTCACAACGAGCCTTTTACTTACTTAAAAAACTAAATTAATCAACCATAAACCTTAACCATTAAAATCTTTTTCTGCTGCAAAGATAACACACATTTCTCAAATTGCTGTTTACTTTTAATTAATTTATGTTTAAAATGCGTGATTTCACGTTTTTTAGACACAAAATCACGATTTTTAAACAAAAATCGACCTAAATAGAAGGATTTTATCGTCAAAAACTTGCAGGTTCGGGAAATAAAACATATATTTGCACGGAATTTAAACATAATCAAGATGAACCTATACGTACTATTAAACCTTGCCATCGTGGTGTTTGCCATCATTTTCGCCTTTTTCGGCAGGCTCATCTATATGCGTAGTAAGCGCCTCAGGGAGAAACTTCGCATGGGTTATGTGTTTACCAATATCACCCACGAATTGCTCACTCCCCTTACCGTGCTTTCTGCCTCTGTTGACAAGATGCGTGAAGAAGCGCCTCAGTTGTCGCACGACTATGACCTCATGCAGATCAACATCCAACGTATGGTAAGGATGCTCCAGCAGATTCTGGAGACCAGTAAGTCGCAGTCCGGGGAACTGAAACTGCTCTGTGCCCAGGGCGACGTGATGCGCTATATCCGAGAGACAGCCCAATACCTGGAGCCTCTTATTGCAAAGAAAAAGATGAAATACACTATCGAATGCCAGCCTGAGAGTATGATGGGTTGGATCGATACTGACAAACTCGACAAAATCATCTATAATCTCGTATCCAATGCAGCCAAATACTGCAGGGAGAACGGTGAGGTAAGCGTACGTGTGTCCACCAACCATAACTATGACCGCATCCGCATCGTGGTAAGTGACACAGGATTTGGAATCCCCAAGGACAGGATGAAAAACCTCTACCGCCCTTTCCAAGATGGCGACTACCGACAGAACAAGAACATCGGCACAGGTCTGGGACTCGCCCTTACCCACGACCTTGTATATCTGCATAGAGGCACTATCAAGTGCGAGAGCGAGATTAACAAAGGTACAACCTTCACCATCGAACTGCCCATCAACAAAGAGGCATACTCATCTGATCAAATCTACGAAGACAGCCAGATCACCTTTACCAGTTCAAAGAATCCACTCATTGAACAGAAAGAGCCGCAGCCGGAGATCAATGCCGTCCTCAACCTCAACGAACTGCCACAGGATCACGACACGGATCTGTTGATTGTGGAGGATAATCCTGAACTACTCATGTTGATGCACCAGCTCATGAGTACCTATTATAATATATATATAGCACAAAACGGCATCGAAGCCCTCGACATCATCCACAAAAAACAGATCGACCTCATTATCTCCGACGTGATGATGCCTGAGATGGACGGTTTCGAACTTACCAAACAGTTGAAAGAAGACCCCAACTATGCCCACCTGCCCATTATACTGCTCACAGCTAAGCGTGAGTTGGATGATGAACAGAGAGCCTTGGTTTTGGGAGCCGACGACTATCTGACAAAACCCTTCAAACTGAAAGAACTCAAGATCCGGGTGGATAACATCATCCAGAACCGCAAACGCATCAGGGTAGAGAACAAGCAACCGGAAGAGTTGCAGGAGGAAGTGTTGTACGCGCCCACCCCTGATGAACAATTCATGCAACGAGCCCGTCAGCAGGTACTCAACCATCTGGAAGACGACGACTATGACCGCGATGCCCTGGCCTCCGACATGGGCGCCAGTGCCTCTACCTTATATAATAAGTTGCGTGCCATTGCCAATATCAATGTCACCACCTTCATTCGTAGCATCCGGATGGACGAGGCCAAACGTATCGCCACCGAGAACCCTGACATCCGCATCAGCGACCTCGCTTATCGCGTGGGTTTCCGTGATCCACGCTACTTCTCAACCACCTTCAAAAAGCATTTTGGCATGCAACCGACGGAGTTTCTTGACAGTCTGAAACAAAAAAGTTGAAAATAAATACGAATTGACGCGGTCAATTCATATTTATTGTGTATCTTTGCACGCGGATATTACCTATCTAAACATTTTAATTTATGGCTAAACAGAAAAAATTCATCCTCCAAGAGAGTGAGATCCCTACACAGTGGTACAACATTCAGGCTGACATGCCCAACAAACCCATGCCGCCTATCCATCCTGCTACCAAGCAGCCGTTAGGTGTTGATGACTTGGCACACATCTTCCCACGTGAGTGCTGCGTTCAGGAATTGGACACCGAACATCGTTGGATCGACATCCCCGAGGATGTGCTCGAGAAGTACAAGTATTACCGTTCTACACCGTTGGTACGTGCCTATGCCCTCGAAGAGGCCCTCGGCACCCCTGCCCACATCTATTTCAAGAACGAGAGTACGAACCCCTTAGGTTCACATAAGATCAACTCTGCCCTGCCCCAGTGCTATTATGCCAAGCAGGAAGGTACAACCAATGTCACCACCGAGACGGGTGCAGGTCAGTGGGGCGCAGCCCTCTCTTACGCTGCCAAGATCTACGGTCTTGACTGTGCTGTCTATCAGGTGAAGATCACCATGCAGCAGAAGCCCTACCGCTCCAGCATCATGCGCACCTTCGGAGCCGTCGTTGAGGGTTCTCCCTCGATGTCAACCCGTGCAGGTAAGGACATCTTGACGAAGGATCCTACCCACTCTGGTTCTCTCGGCACCGCTATCTCTGAGGCAGTAGAACTGGCAACTACCACACCGAACTGTAAATACACACTCGGCTCCGTACTGAATCACGTAGGTCTTCACCAGACCATCATCGGCTTGGAGGCTGAGAAGCAGATGCAGATGGCAGGCGAATATCCCGATATCGTGATCGGCTGCTTCGGTGGCGGTTCCAACTTCGGAGGTATCTCCTTCCCTTTCATGCGTCATAACCTGAGTGGTGAGCGTCACACCGAGTTCATCGCAGCCGAGCCAGACAGTTGTCCGAAACTCACACGTGGTCAGTTCCGCTATGACTTCGGTGACGAGGCAGGTTACACTCCACTGCTTCCGATGTACACGCTGGGCCACAACTTCAAGCCCTCCAACATCCACGCTGGCGGTCTGCGCTACCACGGTGCCGGTATGATTATCTCCCAGCTCATCAAGGATGGCTATATGCATGGTGTGGATATTCCTCAACTCGAGACCTTCGAGGCCGGTATGCTCTTCGCCCGCACAGAGGGTATCATCCCCGCTCCTGAAAGCACCCACGCCATTGCAGCCACTATCCGCGAGGCCAAGAAGTGCAAGGAGACAGGCGAGGCCAAGGTGATCCTTTTCAACCTCTCAGGTCACGGACTCATCGACATGCCTAGCTATGAGGCCTTCATCAAGGGTGATCTGCAGAACTACACCGTCACCGACGAGATGATTGCAGAAAACCTTGCAGAACTTGACAAACAGTCATAATCAATAAGCCCCGCCGATTGGCGGGGCTCTTTTTTACCTTAAACCTAAAACAACTTATGCGATATCAATCTGGCGTGAGAGCTTCACTTTCTCTTCTACGAGTTTCGGAAGTTCTACGGTGAGGACACCGTGTTCAACCTTGGCGGAGATTTCCTCCTTCTTCACATCGTCTGGCAGAATCAAGGTCTGCTCAAACTTTGAATAAGAGAATTCACGACGCAAATAGCGGGTGTTCTTGTCTTCCTCCTTCTTTTCATTCTTACTCTCCATCTTGATAATCAGGTTGCCCTCATCATTGATATGCACATTGAAGTCCTCCTTCTTCATACCCGGTGCAGCAAGTTCTACGGTGTAGGCCTTGTCGCTTTCTTTCACGTTGATAGCAGGTGCCGTACAGTTTGCCTTCGGCATAAAGTCTGTATCAAACAAATCATTGAATACACTGGGAATCCAACTGTTACTCCTAATTCTATTTTTAATTAATTATACATGTTAACTATTTTAGCGAGAACCTTTCGGTGCTCACTATGCAATTGGCAATAAAGATGCCAGGAGGATTGTATATGTCAATCTGTCGCGACTAAACGACAAATTGTCAGAGCATCACCCACAGAGGCAACAGGAGAAATCACCACAGAGCGTTTACCATTAGCCTCACGGAAGTTGCATTGACGCGGATGGTTCGAAACGTAATTGAGTATTCTGCCAAAGGCTTCACTCTGAAAGTAAGGACTGTCTTGATTGCTGACAAAAAAGAGGAACATATGACCTTGTTTCAGCATGATCTTCTCAATACCCAACTGTTTACCATACACACGGAGAGGTACCACACGGATCAGTTCTTCAGCCACATCTGGGATCTCGCCAAAGCGGTCTCTCAGGCGTGTCCGATAGGCTTCAAGAGCGGCATCCAGATCGTGACGGTTTGCCAGATTATCAAGTTCGCGATAGAGCAGCATACGTTCGGAGGCGCTGGGGACATACTGATCAGGGAAATACATCTCGATATCGGATTCGAGGGCACAATCGTCAACGAAATACGAGCCCCCTAAGTTAGGGGGTTGGGGGTCTGAACCTGTGCGAGTACGTCCCTCGTTCAAACCCCTGTCGCCCCCTAACTCAGGGGGCATAGTCTCATTCCTCAGCTTGTTCGGAGCCCAACAGATTTCCTGCGCCACGGATGTCAAGATCCTGCATGGCGATGTTGATACCAGAACCAAGATCGGAGAAATTCTCCAAAGCCTCCAGACGGCGACGACTATCAGCAGGGAGATCTGCCAGAGGCGGTGCCAAGAGATAGCAGAATGCCTTACGATTACCACGGCCCACGCGACCTCGCATCTGATGAAGGTCAGAGAGTCCGAAGTTATGAGCCGCATTGATAATGATGGTGTTGGCATTAGGGATATCGATACCATTCTCGACGATGGTAGTCGAGAGCAGCACGTCGTAGTCGTAGTTGGAGAAATCGAGGATGATCTTCTCGAGTTCCTCAGGTTTCATCTGTCCATGTCCGATAGCCACACGGGCATCAGGGATATATTTATGGATCATCTCCGCGATGTGCGTGAGATCGCTGATACGATTATTGACAAAGTAAATCTGCCCATTGCGCGACATCTCGAAGTTGATGGCATCGGTGATGATCTCGGCGCCGAAGGTGTGAATCTCCGTCTGGATGGGATAGCGGTTAGGGGGCGGTGTCTGGATGACACTGAGATCACGGGCTCCAACCAACGAGAACTGAAGCGTACGGGGAATCGGCGTTGCCGACATCGTCAACGTATCGATATTCGACTTCAACTGGCGCAGTTTCTCTTTCGTGGAGACACCAAACTTCTGTTCCTCGTCGATGATGAGTAATCCGAGATCCTTGAACTTGACAGACTTGCTGATGATCTTATGGGTACCTATTAATATATCCACCCTACCCTCTGCCAAATCCTTCAGAATAGCAGTGGTCTGTTTGGTGCTGCGGGCACGAGTGAGATACTCCACCCGCACAGGCATATCCTTAAGTCTGCTCGTAAACGTACGGAAGTGCTGATAGGCAAGCACTGTAGTAGGCACCAATACCACGCACGGCTACCTCGGTCTTTCCGAAGCCCACATCGCCGCACACCAGACGATCCATTGGCTTCGCCATCTCCATATCGGCCTTCACATCCTGTGTGGCTTTGAGTTGATCTGGGGTATCCTCATAGAGGAAACTGGCCTCAAGTTCGTGTTGCAGATAAGTGTCGTGACTAAACGCGAAACCTTTCTCACGACGGCGTTTCGCGTAGAGTTTGATAAGATCGCGGGCAATATCCTTGATATGCTTCTTGGTGCGCTCCTTCATACGCTCCCACTGGCCTGTGCCCAGCGTAGAGAGACGAGGCCCCTCGCCACCATCCTGCGACTTATATTTCGACACCTTATATAAAGAGTGGATCGATACGTAGATGCTGTCGCCATGCTGATAGGTGATCTTGATCATCTCCTGGTAACTATCGCCCTGGGGCATCCTCACAAGTCCACCGAACTTGCCGACACCGTGATCCACATGTACCACATAGTCACCAATCTCAAACTGCTGGATCTCCTTCAACGTGAGTGCCATCTTACCACTACGGGCCTTATCACTCTTCAGGTTGTACTTATGGAAACGGTCGAAGATCTGATGATCGGT
>ONNY01000119.1 GCA_900319305.1 uncultured Prevotella sp. | reverse complement strand
CTTCGATGGTAATGGTAGTAGCCTCCAATCCCATCACTTCAGCACAAAATGTTTTAATAAGCATAGTATCAGGGTTTAACAATGAATGATTCTTTTTATGGCGTCTCTTGCTTGGGGAGCAATTGATCAATCTTATCCATCAGGTCTTTCTGATTTAGCGAATGGGCTATGATCTTACCCTTATCGTCGGTGACGATGTTATCTGGGATAAAGGAGAGGCCCGTTCGGCTCAGGATGGGCGTCTCCCAGAGTCGTCCGTCGCAGATGGTGGTCCAGGTAATGGAGTCATGTTCCAGTTTCTTTTGGCATTTTTTGATGTCGGCATCGAGACAGACGGTCAGTACCTTCAATTTGTTGCCGGCTTCCTTCTGTTTCTGCTGCAACTGGCGTAAGATACCCTGACCCTCAAAGTCTTCCGTGTTCCATACGGTGATCACGTTCACTTTGGCGTTGAGATCGGAGGATTTTACTGCCTCTCCGTTGATGTCGATGGTGGAGAATGAAGGCAAGCGCTCGCCGTCTTTCAGGTAACTGAGTCCTTCTATCCGTTTCATCAGGGCCTTCTGCTCTTCATTGGGCTTCTGACCTGCTTGCATCACAAGCGACATGAGTTCTAAGGCTCGTTTATAGTCAGGTTGGGCTGACTGGATAAAGACCTTTCGGATCAAATAGAGTGCGAAGGGTGAGGTGGGATTGTCTTTGATAAACTGCTCTGTGGAAAGTGCCACCTCAGGCGGTGTCAGCTGACTGGTCTTCTTCCTGTATTTCGTCAATATCTCATTCTCTTCCGTACCATCAACGTCGATCTCACGCAGATGTGAGACATCGCCCTCGATGGTGACCTTCGTTCCTTTCTCACCATAGACGGGCACCTCGGAGAAATTGGGGAAGATCACGATGAAAGCGGCTGGTTCTTCAAGAGCCACCTCGTAATGGAACTGGCTTTTGACGACGGCGACGGTATCAAGTGGGAAATTACCATTGATATCACAGATGTAAAGTTCGCCTTGGTTGAAACCTTTGAAAGTTCCTTCCAAACGGAATGTCTGTCGTTTCTCTCCGCATCCCGTGAGAAGCAACAGCCCCATGAGCATCGTTGAAATTACATTCAGAAGAAGGAGCTTTTTTTAGTATTAGTGCCGCGAGCGGGACTCGAACCCGCACAACCATTTCTGGTCAAGGGATTTTAAGTCCCTCGTGTCTACCAATTCCACCATCACGGCAAACCGTCTGCAAAGGTAAGCCTAATAATTGGAATAGCCAAACATTTTACACAATTTTTAGAATTTTGGTGTTAATTCCATGCACGGATAAGGCCACCATCAAGGGCTGCATAGTATTTGAGAAGCGAACGACCGGCAGTGCCATCAGCTACAACACCGTTGTTGACATCGTAAGTGCGATTGCATTTGGCACAATGCAGTTTGTGGCCATTGTCCTGCCAGGTCATGGGATAGTTATAACCCCCGTAGTCAGAGAGGCAATTGGGGCACTGCCCATCCCACGCGAGTAGGGTGAAATCATAGCTGCTGGTACCGATGATGATACAGTCGTTAGCACCGAGGTAGTAACTATACTGAGCCTCGCGTGCTGTAGTGAGGGCCACATCATCTTTGGCGTTGTCGTAGTTACGGGTGGTTTTCAGATGACGGATGCCTTGGTTGTCAACATAGGTCTGTACTTGGCAGAAATGGCCGTTATTACCTATGATGCCCGTCAGATGACAGGGCAGGGGATGGAGCGAGGTGTCGAAGCGGAACTGGCAGCGGTTCTCACGGCTAATGCTGTCGTTGGCATTGCAGGCAACCATCATCAGACAGATGGACAAAAGCATGAGTTTGACTCTGTTCATCTGCCCAAAAGTTTACGCTCTGCCTCTGTCATTCGTTCAAAGTGGAAACCATCAAGGGTCTGCTGCATGATTTGTCCGATTTCATCGTTACAGAGGTTGCCGATGGAACCCTCATGGGTGTGATGGATCTCATGGTTGGCCTGGAATTGACCGGCCTCAATGTCGAGTCCTACCTTCTTATAGGCATCGCGGAAGGGCATGCCGTTGGCTGCCAGACGATTCACTTCCTCTACAGAGAACATCGGGTCGTACATTGGGTTGTCGAGGATATGCTCGTTGACTTCTATCTTATTAATAATGTAGGCAGTCATCTGGAGACAGTCTTTCAACTCATCAAAGGCAGGGAGGAAGACCTCCTTGATAATCTGCAGGTCGCGGAAGTAGCCGCAGGGCAGGTTGTTCATGATGAGCATCACCTGCTGGGGAAGTGACTGGAGTTTGTTGGACTTGGCACGAATCAACTCGAAGACATCGGGATTCTTCTTATGCGGCATGATGGATGAACCAGTGGTACACTCCTTCGGGAGTTTGACGAAGGAGAAGTTCTGGGAGTTGAACAGACAGGCATCGAAAGCCAGTTTTGCCAACGTACCGGCAATGGTGGCGATGGCGAAACCGACATTACGTTCCATCTTGCCACGTCCCATTTGGGCATAGACCACATTGTAGTCCATCGAATCGAAGCCCAACAACTCCGTGGTCATCGTACGGTTGAGCGGGAAGGATGAACCATAGCCTGCAGCCGAGCCGAGGGGATTGCGGTTGGTCATCTTATAGGCGGCCTGCAGGAAAAGCATGTCATCAGTGAGACTCTCGGCGTAGGCACCGAACCAGAGGCCGAAACTGGAGGGCATGGCTATCTGCAGATGGGTATAGCCTGGCATGAGTACATCCTTATACTGATTGCTCTTCTGGATTAGTTCGTCGAAGAGGATCTTCACGCCGTCGGCAATCTCCTTCAGTTCATGACGTGTGAAGAGTTTCAGATCCACCAATACCTGATCGTTACGTGAACGGCCAGAGTGAATCTTCTTACCCATATCCCCCAGACGACGGGTGAGGATCATCTCCACCTGAGAGTGGACATCCTCAACACCCTCTTCAATCACGAACTCACCACGTTCTGCTGTTTGGTAGATTTCCTTCAATGCAGCCAGCAGCTGAGGGAGTTCATCATGCTCCAGAAGTCCGATGGATTCGAGCATGGTGATATGGGCCATGGAACCCAGTACATCGTATTTTGCCAGATAGAGATCCATCTCACGGTCGCGTCCGACGGTGAAGCGCTCTATCTCCTTGTTGACCTCAAAGTTCTTTTCCCAGAGTTTCATCTTTTACTTTTTTACCTTTTTACCTTTACACGTAGTGGATCTGTGCGAGGGCATCGGCTATCTTCTCAACACCATCTTGGAGTGGTTTCTCGACCATACTCTTGATGAAGGGGTTGAGTTCTGCCTTTACCGTGACTTTCAGTTTGGCATTGTTGTCGTCAACGGGTAGGACCTGTACCCATACATTAAAGGGAACGGGCGACTGCACCGTCTCGAACTTCACGCACTTGGGCTCCTCACGGTCACAGATACGGAGTTTGAGTTCGCCGACAGGGGCCACGTTGAGGCTCACCGTGTCCTGGTCGAAACTAAAATCATTGATTTTATCCTCAGGTACACGGTCGCGTACCTTCTCAAGATTGTTGAGGTCGCTGATGTTATCATATACGGCCTGCTGAGGGTAGGGCACATGCTTGACACTACTCTCGAATTTGCTTTCACTTCCGAATAATCCCATAGTTTCCTATTTTATTTTTGACAGAAGTACATAAGTACATATTTTCAAGCGCACCTTTTTTGTTCTTCTGTTCTTATGTCTGAATTACTGTTTCCAGGTTTCAGGGCTCTTGCGCCATTCGGCGAGCACTGCCTTCTCTTCTTCCTTGATATAGCCGATCTTGGCGGCTTCTTCTACCACATGATTGTAGTCGGTAAGGGTGATCAGTTTCACACCAGCCTCCTCGAAAGCTTTTTCTGCTACGGGGAAACCATAGGTAAAGGAGGCCACCATACCCACAACCTCTACACCATATTCGCGCAGCGCAGCAACAGCCTTCAGAGAGGAACCACCCGTAGAGATCAGATCCTCAACCACCACCACTTTCGCACCTTTCTCTATCTCACCTTCGATCTGGTTGCCCATACCGTGGTCTTTCGGCTTCGGACGAACGTAGGAGAATGGCAGACCGAGTTGATCGGCTACAAGTGCTCCCTGGGCGATAGCGCCAGTGGCAACACCTGCCACAGCCTCTGCCTCAGGGAAATACTCCTGGATGGCATGACAGAGTTCCAGCTTCACAAAGGAACGTAATGCTGTGAATGAAAGCGTCTTACGGTTGTCTGTGTAAATAGGTGATTTCCAGCCTGATGCCCAAGTGAAGGGATCGTTCGGCTGCAGTTTGATGGCTTTGATTTCCTCAACGTTGATTTGGCTGCAAAGTTAGTAAAAAAGTAAGAAAGTAAAAAGGTAAAAGGGTAAAAAATGATAAAATGCCTATGATTTGGCGAAACCGAGGGAGAGAATGCTGATGCGGACATCGCCTGCCTGACAGAGTGCCTTGGCACAGGCTAAGCACGTGGCACCAGTGGTGACGACATCATCGATGAGTAGCAGATGTTGGCCACTGACGGCTTTGGTATCGATGAGTTCAAAGACATGTTCCACATTATCATGACGTTCCCAGCGCCCTTTGTTGGTCTGACTGCCTTCGAAGACGGTACGACGTACGGCTTTCTTGAGAATCGGCAATCCTGTAATCTCACTGACCCCTTGGGCAATCTCTTCACTCTGGTTGTAGCCTCGTTGTTGTTGGCGTTTTTTTGCCAGAGGAACAGCGATGATTCCGTCGATTCCATCGAAGAATCCTGCGGTCTGAACCTCCTTCGCAATCATACGTCCGATGATGATACCGATATCTGGTCGGTTTTTGTATTTCAGTTCGTAGATGATGTTGGCCGTTTGGGCGTGGGGCTCGTAATAGAAGAAGGCGGTGGCTCGTTCAATGGGTACCTGTGCCCAGAATAGACGGGCCATCTCGTTCTCATAGGCATTGAGGTGGAAGCCCGTGCGTGGCAGATGGAAGTTGCATTTGGAACAGATGGCTTCTTCAGTGACCGATAGTCTATGTCCGCAGACGACACAGAGTCGCGGGGAAATCAAATCAAGCAGTCTTCGCCAGAAGGATATCATAGCGTTCAGCGTTCTGTTTCAAAATCGTCTTCATCGACATCAAGACACTGACGGATAATGTCGAACGTAAAACCACGTCCCATCGCAAAACGAACGAGTTTCTGGTTTAGTTCATAATCGTTTTGGGCCTTGATGGCCTTCCGCTTCTGACGGAGTAACGGACGGAGCACGTCAAGATATTCATTATCGTCGATTTCATCGAGTACATGTTGTTGGATTTCCGGGTCGATACGTTTGAGCCAGAGCCCCTGTTGTACCTTGCGTCGTCCCCATTTGTTGTATCGGATCTTGTCCTTTACAAAGGCTCGGGCGTAACGCTCATCGTCAACAAATCGTTCGCGGACGAGTCGCTGGATGATGCGTTCTTGAGTGGTTTCATCGATATCCCATCGCTTGAGTTTGTCGCGCATCTCCTGTTGACAGTGCTCTGCTTGGGCACAAAGGGCAGCCAACTGGAGGAAGGCTTCCTGTTCTGTGATTTCTTTTTTCATAATTTTATAGCTTTAAGGAAACGTTGTTTGCCATATATATCCCGACGGAATTCTATTTTAGCAAAGCCTAATTGGTGAAGATAATCTCCAACAGTCTCTGCCGTCAGTGGATTCAGTTCGAAGAAAAGCTTGCCGCCGTTAGTGAGGTTCTGCCACGCAAAGTCGGCAATTCTCTGGTAGAAGACCACAGGGTTATCATCTGGTGCGAAGAGGGCTATGGCGGGCTCGTAGTCAAGTACGTTTTTCGCCATTCCATCGCGTTCTGACGGTTTGATATAGGGAGGATTACTGACAATGATATCGTAGGTTGTCTGACCAAGTGTAGAACTTTCGTCGAGGATATCGTGTTTCTCAAATGTCACGTTGACGCCCTGATATGTGGCGTTCTCTTGAGCGATGCGGAGTGCTTCGTCTGAGATATCCCAGGCTGAGACTTTTGCGTGGGGCAATTCCACTGCCAGGGTAACGGCAATGCAGCCACTTCCCGTCCCGATGTCCAACAACTGTGAGGCGCGCTTGGCTTCTGAGACCACCCATCCGCATAGTTCGGCTGTCTCCGGACGGGGGATGAGTACACCGGGAGCCACATGGAACTGTCGGCCCGCAAAATCAGCTACACCTATTATATATTGTACAGGTTCCCCTTTTTCAAGCCTTCGTATGATTTTTTCCAGTTCTGCTTGGTCGTCTGCGGATAATTGTGTAACTTTGCCGCAAATAATGTCTGTCAACGACAAACCGAAACGCACGTCAAGCACCCAGCGGACGAGGGCCTTGGCCTCGCCTACTTCGTAACATGTAGTCAATCTGTGGTAGAGCGTTTCGTATGTCATAGCGGATGCAAAGATAGTGCAAATCGAGTGAAATACAAAATAAATCGCGATTTATTTTTATTTCCGAGATGCAGCCTATCTTCGAGACATAGTCTCAAAGATACAAATCGAGTGAAATACAAAATAAAAAGATATAATAATGATGATTGACGACGAAAAATATATGCGGCGTTGTCTGCAGTTGGCACAGAATGGCCATCAGAATGCCAAACCGAACCCGATGGTCGGTGCCGTGATCGTGTCTGCCGATGGACGGATTATCGGTGAGGGTTACCATGTGCGTTGTGGTGAAGGACATGCCGAGGTGAATGCCTTTGCCTCTGTGAAGGCAGAAGATGAAGCGCTGTTGTCAGAGGCAACCATCTATGTGAGTCTGGAGCCCTGTTCACACTATGGTAAGACACCCCCCTGTGCTGACCTGATCATTAAAAAAGGTGTACGCCGCGTGGTGGTAGGCTGTGTGGATCCTTTTGCAGAGGTCCAAGGCCGTGGTATCCGCAAGATACGGGAGGCTGGCATCGAGGTGGAAGTGGGTGTGCTTGAGAAGGAATGTATGGATCTGAACCGTCGTTTCTTCACATTCCATCGTGAACAGCGCCCTTATATCATCTTGAAATGGGCCCAGACAGCCAATGGTTTTATCGACGATCATTTCAAACCCGTACAGATATCCAATGACTTTACTATGATGCTGTCCCATAAACTTCGTGCAGAGGAGGATGCCATCCTTGTGGGACGTGTGACCGATGAGCGCGATCATCCCCAGTTGACTGTCCGTGAGTGGTGGGGACCGAATCCGAAGCGACTGGTCATCGATCATGCCCATCCCCTGAATCTGGAGAGTCTGCATAGTCATCAGATACAGTCGTTGATCGTAGAGGGTGGTGCCAGGACGCTGCAGTCGTTCCTTGACAAGGGCCTCTGGGATGAACTTCGTGTGGAGACCAACTTCGACATGACGGTCAGCGATGGTACGCGGGCACCTCTCATTCCTGCTGAGGCGGTGGTGAAGGACACCATCCGGGACGGTGCGAACCAGTTGGTATGTTATGAAAAAATAATCCCCGAAAATTGACTTTCGGGGATTATATTATATATAAGGTGTAACTTCTTACTTCGTGATAGCCTTACGGGCAGCATCGATCTGCTCCTTAGCCTCGGCCAGCTGTGACTTCAGCTCAGCAACGGTCGTAGCGTTCAGGGTGTCGAGAGTTGCCAGTGCCTCAGCAACGGGCTTGATGTCGGGATCGTACTCGGAGAGACGGTTCAGGGCATCGAGGATCAGCACGACACGGAAGGTGGTGTTAGCAGCAGCATCGTCGTCGAAAGCAGCGAGGAACTTGTCTGAGTTCTTGCTGGCACAATAGATCTGCTCAATGAGAGAGGCAGCAGCAATCTGCCAGAAGTAGTTGATGCGGCTGTTCTCATTCATAGAATCATAGAGAACCTGAGGTGTCTCAGCAGGGCTGGTGTTCTCAAGAACCTTGAAAGAAGGATCGTTGATGTCAGCACCCAACTTGGTCAGAGCCTTCTCATAATCGTCAATAGACATCTCATAGAGTTTGGCGATGTTCTTGTCAACCTCGAGGGCAGCCATGATACGATACTTCTCTGCGAGTGTGGTGGCGTTCTCTGCTACTGAAGGATCCAACAGATAGTCGGGCTTCACCTGCTTCTCTTCCTTTGTCAGCTTGAAGCTACCTTCATTGTCAGCCTGCAGGAAAGGAAGCTGCTTCAGCTTGCCGACTTCACTTGCCAGACTGTCAACATGCATCTTGATGCTTGCCTCAATCTGCTCCTGTTCGAAACTCTTTACTACTGAATCAGCTGACTCAGTGTTGTTTGCAGTTTTGTTTCCGCAAGCTGCAAATGCGATTGCTGTGAATGCGACAGCGAGAATTGATAATTTTTTCATTGCTTTTTTGAATTGATAGTTATTAATAAAAGAATAATTTAATTATTTCTATTTTCTGATCGCCCTTCCCGGCCAGTCGGTGAAGAGGAATATGGAGAGGATGAAACACATCAGCAGCAGGACACACATGTTGAACCAAAGCGTCTTGATGTGCCAGTCGCCCAGAATCTTCACACTGCTATAGAAAGGTGCACGTCCCCAGTGGTTAAGCGGGGTGAGGAAGACCGTCTGCATACGAGGCACGATATGATTATCGATGACTTCAAGCATCTTCTTCTGGTCTGCACCTACGACACAATCCTCCAGTTTGAGGTTGTAGTTATCGCGTTTCAGTTCCAGTACGGCATCTTTACCCATATCACGTATCATGTTGGATATGTGCTTGTCAGCCTTGAGCGAGATGGCGTTGCTGCGTTCTGTGAGAAGATGCTCGGCATCTTTCAGATACTGGCGCAATGACGGGTAACTGTAGTCGCCCTGATAAGGTGCCATGCCGCAGAATGATGTCAGGACGGGCAGGTTGGTGCGGATGGTCTTGATATGGTTGGGGTCAACCTCCTTACCTTTATCCTGTTCATCCTTCATGGTCTCCAACTGCGACTGCAACTCTTCCACATAGCCGAAGTTATAGAACTGTGTCTCATATTTCTCCTGATCTGTCTTGAACAACGGTGCCTCGTAGGCATTGTCGGTGAAGGAGGTGACTGCCAGCGCCTCGTATGACCAGCGTGAGGGGATGATCTCACCGATCAGAGGCACATTGCCGGTGGTACTCTTCGCGACAGCAGCGCTGTGACAAAGAGGATCATCCACCAGGTCAGGAACAGGCCGTGGAGCCCCATGATGTAGTTGCCGATCACGATAAACAGCAGGGTCTGCAACAGCGAGACGCCTGCCATGTAAACGATCTTCGACAGGATATAGCTGCCGTAAGACAGGTTCAGGAAACTCTCGCGTTTCAGCAACGCACGATCCTTGATAATCTCCTCGGCACTTCCGCTCATACCAATGAAGGTGGCGACGATGACTGCCATGAAGAAATAGCTCACCAGGTTCTTGTTGTCCATCACAGAGTAGCCTTCCGGCGGTGCATAACGCGTGAGCAGGGCACAGACTACTGCCAGCAACGGTGCCTCAAGCAGGGTGATACAGAGATACTGGATATTGGTGATCTTCGTGCGGAAGTTTCGACGCAAGAAGATGAGGAACTGCTTGAACGCATTGGGCTTCTTCTGATCCGATGGCGGCACCTCACTGACCTTTGGCTCTGGCAGCTCCGGCCTGTTCTTCAGATAGAGCTCGTGCCACTCCTGGGGACTCATCTTGCGCTCATCGGAGATCTCACCGTTGTTGTTGAGTGCCTTCTCATCGATGATGTTCAGCACAATCTCCGGGTTCACATTACCACAAGTAGGACAGGCGCTGGTGTCTGCATCGGCATAGTCGGCTGCTGTCTTGAAATAGGTAATGGCATCGATGGGGTTACCGTCGAAGACGGGATAGCCGCCTTTATCGAGCAGCCACAGACGGTCGAAAAGCTTATAGACATCACTTGACGGCTGATGGATATTCACAATAATCAGCTTGCCTTTCTGGGTCTGCTCCTTGAGCAGATTGATCACCTTCTCTGTATCGGCAGAAGAGAGACCTGACGTCGGCTCATCCAGGAAGAGCACTGCCGGCTCACGTATCAGCTCGAGGGCGATGTTCAGACGCTTGCGCTGACCACCGGAGATATATTTGTTGATGGCGGATCCGACCTTCAGATCCTTCGTGGCATCAAGCCCTAAGTCCTTGAGGGTTTTCATCACCCGCTTGTCGAGGTCGGCCTCGCTCATACCTTCGAAGCAGAGCTTGGCGGTGAACCACAGGTTCTGATAGACGGTCAGTTCTTCGATCAGCAGGTCGTCTTGCGGCACATAGCCAATGAGCGACTTGGCTGCCGGCTCGGAGATGTCATGCCCGTTGATGGTGATGGTGCCCTCCTGGGGCCTCAGTGTGCCGTTCAGCAGTGAGAGCAGGGTTGTCTTACCGGTACCTGAACCACCCATGATAGCCAGCAGCTCACCATTGCGCAG
>ONNY01000090.1 GCA_900319305.1 uncultured Prevotella sp. | reverse complement strand
GCAATCCGAAAGGAAAGCAAGACATATTGGTTTAGAATTAGCGTTCAGCTATCTGATTCGAAATCCGGGAACGTAGGAAATTCAAGGATTCAGTTGCCAAGGCAATACTAAGAATAGATAGAGTGAATGCTCATGCGTTAGCGTGGGCTCACTTATCTTGTATTGCAGGCGATTCCTACGGCCTCCGGATTAGATAAGAAAAGTTCACGCTTTTCTTGTAACCGTAGGAAGAAAATTCATTAAGTAAAACTATAATTATTCTATTAAGATGAAGAAAGTTGTGTTTTTTGTCTTTTCCCTGATGTTCCCAGTTTTGTGCTTCGCACAGACTGAACAGAAATCCGTTCTGAAATCAGATGTGTCTTATAGGTACAAAAAGGCCGTCCGAGATGGCTTTTACAAAGAACTCAATAACGCATCTGGACTTGAAGAAGGGTATCATGGTTTTGTTGATCTCGGCTATACACTTGGAATCGGAGATTACAAATTTGGCCGGTTTGAAATTAATACCACTCACGGTTATCAGTTTAACCCGCACTTTTTTGTCGGTGGAGGTCTTGGGTTCCATTTTATGTCAGAATATAACACTCCTAACATGAACATTGCATTAGACTATAGAAAGAAACAGTTTGATATACCAATTTATGGAAATGTCAGATGGACGATAATAAATAATAAGGTAACTCCATTTATTGATGGTAAGATCGGCCACTATGTTACTAATCGAGGAGGCTTATATGCTAGTATATCTTTTGGCTGTCGTGTTTCTATTTATAATACTCAGGGCATCAATTTCAGTATTGGCTATTCATATGAGAATCTGGAGTTTGAATCATTTGATCGCTTTACATCACATGATTCTATGGACTACAGACGCTCAAAGAGAAAATTGGGAACAGAGGGCATCAGTTTCAAAATGAGCTATGACTTTTAATTAACATATTAAAATTAATCAAAAATGAAAAAACTATTTGTATTATTTGCATTTATGCTTACCGCAGTGTATGCTAATGCACAGCTCATGAGAGCAGAAGAATTGGAAAAGTATGCTGAAAACCTTTATGGAAAAAAATGGGTTGATGTAGCGGAAAATCTCAAGAATGAGTCAACACTTACTCTTGACAAAAACAATGCTTTGACCTACATTCAGATTGTTGAAGCACCTGGCAGAACTGCAGCCCAGCTTTACACAACACTGAATTATTGGTTTACAGCAACGTTCAACGATGCAAATTCAACAATCAAACTCAATGACAAGGAGGGTGGATGCATCATTGCTCAAGGTTCAGTCGAAGGCATTGCAACACATTCTGGTGGGTCGAATAAGTATAATGTATCTATTCGCCCCATTATCAGAGTTGATATTAAAGAAGGAAAGTGTCGTGTGACATATTCTATTCAAGCTTATAATGTAATCAAAACTGTCGGTGGTGGTATTATGGGGCAAATAAACAAAGGCTTGAGTGGGGCTAATGCAGAAAAGGAAGTAAATGAGACATGGCCTCTTGATCAAACTTATCCATTTGCTGAAAAGGATGCTTTTGGAGCAAAGAAAACATCCTCAAAGGCATGTATAATGGCATATTCTTATTCACAAGTGATGATGGATAAGATTGAGGCAGCTATTAAGGAAGGTATGGTTGGTGAAGACTCCGATTGGTAATATGTTGTTTAAGAAGAAATTATTAATCTTCCTATCATTTTGGCTTCCTTGTCTTTCATATGCCCAAGAGTTCCAGAACCTTGAAAAATATGAGATACAAGGAGCCAAACTTGGTAAGAAAATAGCACGCCAGGTTAAACAGTCGAATTTTGAAAGAACTGTTACTACAAACAAAGTAGAAACTTGGCATGGCTATGGTTATGGTGATAATAAAGGAAACCATAGACTGACATCATTTGTTGGTGCTATGGATGGAGCTGTTATGGGTAGTCTTGCTCACAAATATACCTACCAGAATTATTATCATGGTGAAAGAGCTTTCAACTATCGCAAGCCAAATCAATATAGTTCCGACATAACAGCATTAGACATAGCCAATATTACTTATGCAGATGAAGATGAAGATGGTGCATTGGGGAAAGACGAATCTGCCCAAATCTACTTCGATCTTATAAATACAGGAGATAAACCTTTATATGGTATCACTCCTGTTCTTATGTCCAATAAAACTAAGCACATTCAAATATCAACTCCTTGTGTTATTGATACGCTTCAAGGTAATCACGCTTTAAGGTATATAATAGAAATCCAAGGTGATGGAAAGTCTAGCCCAGGAAAACTTCAACTTGTACTTAGAATAAAGTATGGGCAGAATAAATATTCCGATGTAGCGGTCATAGAGTTAGGAACCAAAAGAAGAAGGGACTGATATCTACATTACAAGAGAGTCAATTTGGAAGCAAATTGGCTCTCTTACTTTTTGTATGCTCTGGAGGCTGACCTTGATTTTTCAAAAGAGATTAGGAATACATACATTATTTGTTGCTAGATCAATGGCTCTTGTGGCGATCTAAGTAAAAATATCATAAATTCCCGATGATCGTGATGGATTGTCGGGAGTTTTTTGTAATTTTGTGCCTCGAATTTATAAACTAGAAAAATGGAAACTCAGATTTTGAAACTTGATCAACCGTATGAGTATATTTACTGCAACGGTAGTATCGGACTGCATATTGCAACGATGATAGTGTATGAGACAAAAACAAATGAAGATGGAGATTATGAATTGGAGACTCATAGTCACCCAGTGGTGAAATATTCAAAACGTCCAGGTGGAACAGTTTGGAATCGAGCCGAACTGACTGATTGTACTGTGCTCTGCCGTGAGGACAACAGGCGCATCACGATGGAGCAGTTTTATAATTTCGTTAACGATATGCGTCAGGGTGAGATGCCAGTACCTATGGAAATAGCGGTTTCGAAAATGATGCTTAATCAGAACAACATTGAGATAGAGTGGCCCATCCTTCGTGATGAGGATGGATATATGTCGCAACAAGAGGAGTTCAATATTTCACTTGAGTTTAAACGTAATACGGAATCAGAATTGTACGATTATTCTTGTTATGACTTGGGAATAGGGGATATTGGACCCTTTACTGGCGCTGCACCGCTTTATTTCTTTGCCCGTTTTAACACAAAGGAAGAATTGAAGTCGCATCTGATAAATGGCATGTCGTCATATTACAGAATGTTTAGAAATCACAAATTCCGTATAGAATACCTGTGGCCAGAGGGTAGCGAATTTGCCGATGTTGTAGACGAGGTGAACCAAATGGAACCAGAAATACGCAAAGACTGTAATGATATCGACGTATGATTTCCTAGGCTCGGAGGCCTTGTCGCACCTCAACTCGATCAAAGGAATCATCGGACATCTTGAAGAGAAAACTCTGGCGGGCGACGAAGACGCCCGACGGGTGCTCGAAAGTATTGGCTATACGCTGCAAACATTCAAATTTGTAGGTAATCCTGCCACGGGTAAGAATCTGAATCCGAAGGATGGCCCATCGCAGTTGCAGGGACCGCCAGAGTCGAATTCTTCTGTCAGACGAGGGCGTAAGAGTCATGCCGGCGAGAAAGTGACGAAGGCCTTTATATATAATGTACGCGATAGGCGACTTGCCAACCAGCGGCTCACAATGCTATTCAATGCATTGCTGGCATTCCAATGGATTCGTGAGGATACGTCACAGCAAACTTTCATTGATTTGTTCGGTGGCGGCGATTGTACGAATAGAATCGTTTGGATGGACGATGTGAACACACTCGCCGATTTGTTCCGCAGGCTGGTGAGTGTTGAGAAACTGGTAGACTTGCAGAGTCCCTATGGTCTTTGGCAAATGGTTGATGGACACTTTTGGGAAAAAGAGGGTAACAGGGCTTTCGGCAATGAGCGCCTGCGTAAGACCCATACGCCTCAGGAGAAGTCACGCCATATCAACTATTTGGTGAACATCCTGAATCCAAGGATATCTGAACAGCAACTGAAGGAGATGTTGCTGGAAGAGAAACCTGGGGAAGAGGAAGAATCGTCGTGAGGTCGGCGTTAATGAGTGCCGAGTCGGCGCCTTGATGAAAACGCCAAATAATTTTTGATTATTTTTCTGCTATTCGCAGACAACTCTGAGTAGAGGGGTTGTCTGCGATTTCTTTTTGTCTCTACCTTCACTTTTCAATCGGCGTTAATTCGGTTTTTCAATTAATGCCGCCTCCTAATACATTGTTACTATAGAAGCCCTCTGACGAGAGGAACATGCTTCAAAGTGCTCTTTTAACGCTGATACAAAGAACCATTCTGAAGGCAGGATGAAATTCAAGGAAAAGAAAAAAGGAATATCAACAACTTAAAGGTCGCTTTAAGGAGGCGACGTAAAATAAAATTTGGATTATGAGCAAAAGATCAACAATTAAGGCGGCTTGGCGCGGCATTCGGGCCAATCGTGACAAAATGGAGATGAGCAAGGTGCGCTCGACCCCATGGGTCGCTTGCCTTAGCAAGAATCATCTCGGAGTGATGAAATCACAGCGTTTTCACCTTATCTAAATTATTAACATGAGTTGAGGTCGAGGGAATCAATTGAGCGCCGCTTGCGGTGTAGGGCCCTTTCTCGAAAACTTCTCTCGAAAACAACTCTAATTATGATTCAGAAAAATTTCAAAAAGCAGATTTTGATTCAGGACGTCCAACTGGACGCTAGTGTGAATTTTCAGACCAACGGCGACATCAATGTCTATCCCTGTCCATGGGAATCAGACAAGGTGGTAACCAATGGCAACCGTGTGAAGTACAAGGGTGGTATCGAGGTAGATGCCGACGGTCGAACCCGAGTGAAACGTTACAATGTGGGCAAGAACGGCCCTTTGTATGAGACGATCTTCGAGACGGCTCATGCGGCTGTGAAACTCACCCGTGGCAAAGACAATCGTGGTCGTGTAAAGATCGACTTCTCTTTTCCGAAGAAGTATCCTCTGGAGTTGATGAAACAACTCTTCCGCGACGAGACTTTGGAGATTGCAGCGTGGCTGATGACACGCAAGACTAACACATTGTGGACCATTAATCATTAAAAGAAAGGAGGAATTATTATGACAAAAGAAGCTCTTATTTCAACGATGAGGTTTACTTGTATAGGTAAGGGGCACGGCGCCCCTTGCCTCCCTGCCAGCAAAGAGGATTGGGAGAATCTGCGTCGGGAGTCTTGGCTGGCTCAGATGTGTGCACGTATAGAGAAAGGTGACGATGAACTGAAACATCGTCTGCCAGTCTGGACACCTCATTGCGCTGAGTTTAAGGACAATCATCGGGCCATTGCCGATGCCGTTAAGCCGCTGAACCGACTGATGTTGGATTTCGATGAGAAAGGTCACACGGATGAAATTTGTGCCCGACTTTTGGAAAAGTCGCCATTGGTGCCGCTGCTCATTGAAGAGTCGGTCCGTCGTGGTACTCATGTCTTGGTGGAATTGCCTGACGGGATGTCTCCTGAGCAGGCTCAGGAACTCATGCAGGAGGCTACGGGATTCACACCCGATGCTGCTGTAAAGGATGTTTCGAGGTGTATTTATATGGTTCCCGAGGATCATACAAAGTATGTGAGTCCGAAGTTGTTTGAAGCAACGGACTACAGGACTGACAGGACTGAGCCAAGTCCAGAAAATTGCAACTTAGGGACTGTCCCCAGTATGATGTTCAAAGGTATTCCCTATACCTCTATTATCTCCGAGTGGTGGCGACGGAATGGAGGTGAGCCTCAGGAGGGTGAACGGAATGTGAAACTTCACAAACTGGCCGTGAATCTCCGAGCTATCTGCGACAATAAGAAAGAGGTGCTGATGGCGGTGATGCCCCGATTCGGACTTTCTGACGTGGAGTTGAGATCGATAGTGGATTCGGCTTGTAAGGAAGAGCCCAAGGGCATTTCGAAGGTGATACAGCAGATTGTGGAAGACTTGCTTTTGTCCCCTAAGTTAGGGGACGATAGGTTCAGACCCCCAACCCCCTAACTTAGGGGGCTTGTGCAAACACCTGCCTATCGGACTTCGTGAAAGTTTGGTTGGTGTGCCCGTCTCGATGCACATGCCGGTGCTCTGCGGTGTGATGCCCATCTGTGCTGCCTATGCCGATCAGGTAGAAGTGGAATATTGCGATGGCAATACCCATCACCTGGGACTGATGACCATTGTTCGTGGTGAGCAGGCTTCTAACAAGTCGGTCGTGAAGAATGCCATAGACATCTGGAAACGCCAGTTTGACGAAGAGGATGCCTTGGCCCGTAAGTGCGAAGAGGAATGGAAGGAGCGGAAGAAAGGCCGTAAGGCCAATGAGAAGGCTCCCGAAGATCCACACGTCTTGATTCGAGTGGTACCTGTAACCGTCTCTTGCTCAACACTTTTGAAGCGGAGAGGAGTTGGATACCCTTCGAAAGACAAACGGCGCGGGCAGTTGGAGTTCGAAATATGACATCTACCGTCTCTCGTTCGATCGAGGCGAATGGGGGCAGGATTACAACTCTGATGCAGCCGAATCGGGTGTTGTGAATGTGGCTTACAACTGGACGATGCTCGGTACGAACGGAGCCCTAAGAAAGTGCTTTAAGTCGGACAATATCGAGAACGGTCTTTCGAGCCGTGTGCTGATTGCCGAGATGCCCGACTGTAGCTTCTCGAAGATGCCGAAGTTTGGTAAGCGTTCGGCAGAGGACGAAGCCCGTATTCAGGAGGCCGTGACCCGTTTGCGCTCTTTTACAGGATTGGTGGATGTGCCCCGTTTGAGGAAGGCCATTGAGGCTTGGGTAGAGGAGAAACGTGTCGAGGCTGCCAAGGACATAGATCATGTGAAGGACACCTATCGTAAGCGTGCCGCTGTCATCGGCTTCCGTTGCGGTGTCATCTTCCATCTGCTTTCGGGAAAAGACAAGGAATCTAAGGCTTGTCTCGACTTCGCTTTGATGATGGCCGAGTACTGCCTGAAACAGCAGATCAAGGTGTTTGGAGAGGCACTCCGTCATGAGTATGTGAATGCGCAGGATGAATGTCAGCGGTATGGGGCTAATCATTCTATCTTTGATCAGTTGGCACCGACTTTCACGATGGACGACCTGCGGGCATTGAAGCGTGGCTTCTGTGGGGAATCAGCCCTCAGGAACATCGTTTCCCGTTGGTGTCGTGATGGCTGGATTGAGAAGACCGATAATAAACACTGGGCAAAAGTGTCACAAAGCCACATTGCCACTTTGTCCCAATAAGCAACATTAAGCATTTGTAATTATGGAATTAATATTGACACGCATAGCAAAACGGAAGACCTACACGATAGGTAGGCTTTCCATTCTCAAAGAGGAGAACGAGGAATATCGTACCTACAAGCGGGAGGAATTTTTTTGCGACACGCTTGAGCCGCCTGTAATGGAAATGATGACTTCGCTTCCAAAGGAAGATGTTCTGCGATCGCCCGCAAAGGCAAATAGCTTGAAGCCCTTTGCCATCCCTGAAGGTCGTTACGCCGTGGTGATCACCTGGAGCCCCAAGTTTAAGATGTGGTTGCCTTTGCTGCTTGGTGTGCCGCTGTTTAAGGGCATCCGCATCCACATGGGTAATACCGTTAAGGACACGCAGGGTTGCATCCTCGTGGCTCGAATCCCGCAAGTGGCTTTATGAATTGAAACAGAAGATCATCGAAGCCAAAGCCCGCGGTGATGCCGTCTGGCTAACGATCAAGTAACTATTATACCTAGCAAAGTGGCGATCTGTGAGGACCGCCACTTCTGTTTTTTAAAAGCCGAGGAACTCTTTGAGGCGTATTACCACGGGAAAGTCTCAGGGTCGTTGAGTGCGTTCGAACGCAGGGGCCTCCAGTTCCTGAAGGGTTAGTTTCTCCACAGAGTGTTCGATGATACGGATAAGTTCATCGCGCCGATAATCATCAGATTGGGTGAATTTGTTCATGTATGCCATAGTTCTTAATTTGTCATTAATATGATTACACCGCTGATGCAGATATAGGCATAGACGATGTAGCGGAAGATGCGATTGGGGATATGCTTGAAGACGTAAGCACCCAATATTGTGCCGATGATGACACCGCCGAGGCCATAAAGATAATCAATGGCGACAGTCGTAGTGAAGAAACCGTTGTAGGCTCTCACACCCGTCATCATCAGGTTGCCAATCAGAAAATAGGTCTGTGCCATCGCCATATAGTGCTCCTTTGTCGGCTCACTCTGGATGAAATATAGCACGGCTGGAGGACCTTGCATACCGAAGAAGCCGCCCATCAGTCCGCTGAGTGTTCCAGCGCCAACCTGCACTTTTTTCGTCGTTCTTGCTCTGGCAAGCGAACAAGTTCGAGCGGGTAGTTTTATGCGCTTGCTAAACAGCATGAAGTAAATGCTGATCAGAATGAGCGCTACGCCAAGAATACGTCGTAAGATATGGTCTTCTATGCGAGTCAGTGCGAAAATAGCAACAGTTGAGACAATGATAAATGTCAGCAGAATCGGCCAAAGTCGCTGCCAAGTGACGTAACTCCTTAACCGCCATACGATAGCAGCAGAAGTGGTGATAGCCAAAAGTCCTGAGAGTGTTGTGGCCTCACCATAACTAGGCATCAGGAACGGAAGCGTCGTCATGATGAAGATTCCAAATCCGAAGCCCGTGGTGCGCTGAATGAAACTCGCACCAATGCTTAGGATAAATATGGAAAGGACGATACTGCTCATTTCCTAATAATTTAAAAAACTTGGGACAAAGGTAGCAAATATTCTTCGTTTTTTCGTACCTTTACACGCAGATTTAATATGTTTTGTGATATATTGGAAGAGATTGTATGACCATTAAGCCGATACTGCATCAAAAAACGTTCAAGGAACTGACCACGGACGAGCTATACGAACTCCTGAGAGTGCGTAGCGAGGTATTCGTGGTTGAGCAGAACTGCGTTTATCAGGACATGGATGGAGATGACCAGAAATCTATCCACTTGTGGCTAACCGTAGCTGATATGATCGTTGCCTTGGCTCGTGTATGCCCTGCCGGTACTCACATGAAGGAGATTTCGATTGGGAGAGTCATCACCACAGAACGAGGCAAAGGGTACGGCAAGCAGATCATGCTTTATGCCATTGATGCTGCCATAGAATATTTCTGCGCAACACTTATAGATATTGAGGCACAAGAATATGCTAAAGGCTTCTATGAAAGCGTAGGATTCAAGCAGTCATCCGACACCTTCATGCTCGATGGCATTCCTCACATTAAAATGACTTGGACGAAAGAATAAATTATGAACTGTAATAAAGAAAATGAATATGGTTAACGTTATTTAGCACTTGATGCTAATACGTACCCTCATATAGGGGCTGCTCGCCCCCAAGCCC
>ONNY01000117.1 GCA_900319305.1 uncultured Prevotella sp. | reverse complement strand
GCCTCCTGCTTGGCCTTCTCTTCATCCATGCCCTGAGCCACTAATTCCTTGATTTCATCGCGATAATGCTTGTCGAAAGCCACGTAGTAGTCACCAATCAGATGGTCGCCTTTCTTACCGGAAGACTCGGGTGTCTCACCGTTGCCGTATTTCAACCACGCCAGCATCGACTTACAGATGTGGATACCACGGTCGTTCACGATATTGGTCTTCACCACCTTGTTGCCGTTGGCTTCCATGATTTGGGCTAACGACCAACCCAGCAGGTTGTTACGTACATGACCGAGGTGGAGTGGCTTGTTGGTGTTGGGTGAGGAGTATTCGATCATCACGAGGGGTGAGTCCTCTGTGGCCTGTTTCATACCGAAGTGCTCGTCGGCGTCGATGGCCTTGAGCAGTTCCAGCCAGGCACCGTCGCCAATGCTCAGGTTCAGGAAGCCTTTCACCACATTAAATTTCTCCACAGCCGGACAGTTGGCTGTCAGGTATTCGCCAATCTCCTGAGCCGTCTGCTCAGGACTCTTCTTGGCGGCCTTTACAAAGGGGAAAACCACGAGTGTCAGATTTCCCTCAAACTCACTTCTCGTTTTCTGCAACTGCACCATCTTCTCTGTGGCATCCATGCCATAGAGCGCCTTCACGGCTTCTTGTGCAGCCTTGCTGATCAATGCTTCAATATTCATCTTTTTCAAATTTTGGGTGCAAAGGTAGTGCAAATTGAGCGAAAAACCAAATTAATTTGGATTTTTCCGAGTGAAATAAAGCCCTGCAAACGTCAACAACCCGTTCAGCATCAATAACTCATAACCGAAGTGATAGTCCCAAAGCCTCTGAGCTACCATGTCGAGGGCATAGCAGAGCAGTGGTGAGACGATGCAGATATAAGGTACCAGACGGTCATTCGGCTGTTTTTTCGTGAAGAGTCCGAAGACAAACAGGCCGAGCAACGGACCATAGGTGTAACTGGCCAGGATATAGATGGCGTCAATCAGTGAGGTGGAGTTCAGTTGGCGGAACAACAGGATAAACAGCATGAAGAAACCACACATGACGACATGGATCTTCTTTCTAAGTGACTCATTATCAGGTTGCTGAAGGATGTCAACGCAGAAACAGGTCGTGAGAGAGGTGAGGGCTGAGTCGGCGCTCGAGAACGAGGCCGCCACGATGCCGATGGCAAAGAAGAGCGGTAGGAGGTGGGCTATAAGCGGTGAGAGGTCTGAACAAGACTGTATGTAGGTGGGAAGAAGGGCGTCGCCCTTCATGGTCACCTCGCCGCCTGCCAGGATGGCCAGCAGGATACCGAGGGATAGAAACAGCAGATTGGCTGGCACAAAGGCCATTCCGTAGGTACACATGTCTTTCTGCGCATCGCGTAACGTCTTGCAGGTCAGGTTCTTCTGCATCATATCCTGATCCAATCCTGTCATCACGATTGCCACGAAGACACCACTTAGGAACTGTTTCCAGAAGTTGTGAGGCGACACCCAGTCATCGAACACGAAGATCCTACTCATCTCGCTGTTGGCGATAGTGGTAATCGCCTCGCTGACAGAAAGATGCATCTGATCGATAACGGAAAGGATAATCAGGATCAGTGCCGTGAAGAGACAGAGCGTCTGAAACGAGTCGGTGAATACCAGCGTACCGATACCGCCACGACGGGTGTAGAGCCAGATGAGCAGCACCATCACCACGACATTCACAGCGAATGGGATGCCAGCTGGGGAGAACACAAACTGTTGCAGGATGATGCAGACCACGTAGAATCTGACTGCCGCACCTGTCATCTTCGACAACAGGAAGAAACTGGCGCCTGTCAGATAGGACCGTTGCCCTAAACGTTGTCCCAGATAGGTGTAGATCGTGGTGACGTTAAGGCGGTAATAGAGTGGCAGCAACACGAAGGCAATCACCAGATAACCCACGATGAAACCGAGGCACATCTGCAGATAAGTCATCTGTGACGTGAGCACCATACCGGGTACGGAGACAAAGGTGACGCCTGAAATGGAAGCCCCGATCATACCAAAGGCCACCATATACCAAGGAGCTCTTCGGTTAGCCCGATAGAAGGTGCTGTTATCAGCCTTCTTGCTCGTGAGCCGACTAATGCCGAAGAGAATCGCGAAATAAGCTAAGATGATGATGAGTATAGTCATGGCCGTTTCTTATCCGTCACATTTTGCATTCGGCCTTCAGGTCTTCGAGGGCTTTCTGGTCGGCTGGATAGAACTTCACGATGGGGGCAATGGTCATCCTGGCAGCCTTACCAAGATTCTTTTCGAGGATCTTATACTCTGTGTATTGGGCCATGATCAGTTCCTTTTCCTCATCTGACAGGGGAAGGTCGCGCTCCAGCCCCGACTCACGGATCATCACACGGCTCTTAGCTGCCACGTTGAGCTCCACATTCAGTTGCACATAACAGATGATATCGAAGAAGTCCTCGGCTGGGAAGGCGTCTTTCACCGATTCCAGGAAGACGCCGGTAGGCGTGTCGTCCAGATGGCCGTTCTTGATGGAGTCGAGCAGACTGAGCTGCTTGTCGAGTCCCTTGTCGAGCCAGCGGTGGATCATATCGACATCGTAGTAATAAGTCCACATCAGCAGACCGCCCATGGTGCCGAAGACGAAAATGAACTGCATCAGCGGATTGAAATGGAACGCATTGTGACACACGTGCAGCACTGGTGCTTCCAATAACAGAAATACAGACATGGCAATATCGCTCCTTTTGAGGCCTAATCGGGAACGTGAGCGCTCCACCAGACGGACGACCAGCATCAGACCCGCAGCAACGATGGCACTGCAGCCCATGTGGATCAAGGCCACCTCCAGGCCTCTGAACAGGACGGTGCCGATACCCGTGATACCATCGCCCAACAACAGATAGAAGATGTTTTCAAGGATGGAGAAACCACCCCCGACGGCAGCACCGCAGATCACACTGTCGATGAAGAACACGATCTTCTTACGACTGGCTAAATACAGGAGGGGAAGACCTTTCACAATCTCTTCCAATACCGGATTGATATAATCGGAGTGCTCATCGGCAAGCATCTCTCCTGTCAACTGGAACAGACCGAAGCAGACCAGTGCCGTCACCATACCGCAAAACACCTGCAGTAAGAGGTTCTTGACGCTGATGAGCGAGAAGTTGTCGATCTTATAGACTACAAAGATGTAGATGACGACGGGGAGGAGGGCAGCGACAAATTGCATTACAAGAGTTTGAGTGAGATCATAAATTCATTATTACCACGTCGTCCGCTGTCGAATCCTGATGGTGCAAACAGATGACCGTAGCCGATAGACAACGTCGTCTTGAGATAATTCAGGAACACCAGTTCGGTGGTCAGCTGGATACCGGTGCTGTAGTACATCTTGTGTGATGTGTTGGGATTCCAGGCAGAGAGGCCCGTTCCGAAGAGCGAGCACTGGATCCACGTCGGATAGCAGAACAGGGCACCGAAGTTGTTGAGTCGGAGGGGACGCAGGTTGAGTTCTGCCGTCGCCTTGGCAAAGGAGTGTGCCGGGATGGCATCGATGGCGGCACCGGGCATCGCCAAACTCGTACGATATTGGAAGGCGTTCCTGTTATCCACATAGTTATTGCGGAAACCACCGAAATAGGTTGTGCCGAACACCGACTCTTCATCGCCGAAGTTATGGCCTGCAGCCGTACGGAGCCAGAACGAGGTGTTTCTGTCGATGGGCAACAGGGTACCGAAGTCGCCTGTAGCCTCTATCGAGGGATAGAACCGTCCACCTGCCAGATAGCCGTAGCCTTCAATGCCTAACTGGTAACCCTGCTCCTTCATCACACCCCCCAACGACGTACGGGTCTTTGACCACTTTCTATAGATCGACGCCGTCTGCATCGACCTGACACCTTGCACCTCAATCTCCTGATACAAGGGCAGTGCGTCCATGTCGCCGTAGGCAGCCACCGAGAAACCCCAAGAATTGTCATACGGTGTGATTAACGTGTTGGAATAGTCGTAGGCCAACTGCACCACAAAACCCTTACGGCTCTTGCGCGTCGGACCGAAGAGGTCGTAGAAGTCCATATGGTTCCAGGCAGCCTTGAGGCTCCAGAAGTAGTATTTCCAGTCGAAGTCGATGTGGAATTTGTTCTTCCAGTCGTTATTACTCCAGGGAGAGAGACCGAGTGTCAGTTTCATGCTGCTCAGTCCCACGGGGTCGTTCACGTTGAAGCGATAGCCTATCACAGGAGTCATTTTGTTCCAGGCTTTGGTGTCGGTAAAACCGCTGATAATGGGGTAGGCGCCGGCAAATCTCATCTCCTTAAAGACGTTGTAGGATGTGATGTTGTTATACACATCGCCGAAGGCCATTCTGGGCAGGGAGTCTCTGAGCAGACCCACCTGTTCCATCGCCTCCTTGTTGTTCTCATAGGCGAGTTGGCCGTAGAGCGTCACGGCATTGGCATCCTTCACCACCTCACGGGAGAGTAATACGGGTTGCAGTCCGTCGCGCTTGAACTGGAGTGCCAGCAACTGACCCGGTGTGATCTCCAATGGTGCAAAGAGTCCGATGTCGGTATTGGAAAGCATCTCCATCTCGCGTGTTTCCAAATTGATCTGCCAGAGGTTGGAGACACCTGTATAGTAGGAACTGCCGATCAGGTATTTGTCGTCGAGTGAGAAGCGGAACTGTCCTAAGTTACTGTCTTGCCAGGTGATCAGTTCCACAGGCTTGAAGATGGCCTGAGCCAGTTCTTCGGTGTTGAACAGCAGCAGCGTGTGCTCGCCGTTGTCGCCTTGACGGGTGAACGACAGCCATTTGCCGTCGTGGCTGATATCCGTGTCGAACACACTCACACCGAATGGGAAGGCGTAGATCACTTCCGGATTCTCCAGGTCGCGGTCCAGACCAGTCGTGGGTGTTGTCATACACGATATTGTTGATGCGCTGGAACTTCTTTTTCTTCACCACCTTCTTCTGCTGGATGTCATAGATCTCCAGGCCACGCATCTTCGCGTTATTCGTCGTATAGATGAGGCGCTGGCCCTTCAAGTCGAGTGCCACGAAGGCAGGATCATAAAGTTGGATGCCGTTCACGATATGCAGTTTCTTCTCCTCACCCGTCTGCAGGTCGATCTCCGTGATGTGGGCGAAACTGCCTGGGGCGTTAGCGACGGCGTAGGCTTTGTTGGTGGCAGGATCATAGACCAGCGGCGACACAGAACCCAACGGCTCCGGGGTCAGCGGCTTAGTCTCCGTGATGGGATACTGGCGGATGGTAGCCAGATTCTTCTCCTGATGCTGCTTCTCATCCACCTTCCAGTCGTTCCACACCTTCCTGAGCGACTGTCCATAGATCTTCTTGAACTGTTTGGCGAAGAACGTGTGACTGTCGGCGGTACGGTTATAGAACTGGATCATCTTCTCGTAGCCGTAGGTCTTGGTGAGGTAGTTCACGAAACGGGTACCGTAGAGATAGGCGTTGGCACCCACCTGGAAGTC
>ONNY01000116.1 GCA_900319305.1 uncultured Prevotella sp. | reverse complement strand
AACTTTCATATTTAAAAACTCGCTGCAAAGTTATGATGTAATGTTAATCCCTCCAAATTTCTGGGATATTCTGCATGGAAATGTGACGAATGTCACTTTGTCTCAAGTTAAGGCTGCGATTAAGAGAGGGCAGAGTGATGCTCACATCGACTCTGCCCTCGCATGAGTAGTTTTATCACGTTTGTCCTTACAACGCTATGGGCAACACGATCTTGAAGGTAATGTTGCGCCCCATGTTGTAGACACCACGACGACCAGTAACCACGTTTTCATCTGTATATTTCAGGCGGCTTAGGTGGTTCTGGTAAGCCTTGTTCAGGAGGTTGTCGGCGGACTGAGCAGGGCATAGCCGGGCGTCGGTGTCTCGGTATCATCGGCGCTGTAGATGTGCGTCTGTTTCAGATAGCAGTCGAGACCAGCGGCGATGTAGAGGTTGTTAAGTGTGACTCCGCTCTTGGGATGGGCATGGCGGTACTCGTGCATGGCGTGTGGACTGACCGTACTATGCGTATGATGGAACAGTTCCCACTTCAGTTCAGATGTCCATTTGGGAGCAGGCGTAAAGGGGAGATACTTTGTGTCGGGTGTTGCATCTAACAACTGGGCATCGACATACGAGAAGGTGTTGGAGAAATGGACACTATGGACGGGATGGAAGTCGACACCAGCCTCAAAGCCCAGCAATCGGGCATCGCCCTGGGTATAGACGTAGGTGAGGTAGTCTTCACACGATGCGTGAAGATGTAGTTGTTGATGCGGTTTGCGAAGAGTGCTAACTGTGCAGAGACATAGCGTGAGGTGAAATCGACGCCGAGGTCGGCCTGCAAACTGTATTCAGCCTTCAAGTCCTGATTTCCTATCTCATAGCGCAAAGAGCCTTCATGCACACCGTTCGAGGCCAGTTCACTCATGTTGGGTGTGCGGAAGCCACGGGCGAGATTCAGACGTAGATTGAAGTGCTCGTTGATGTTGCAGACGGCACCGATACTTCCCGTCACGCCGTTGAAATGACGTGTGAAATCCACGAAACGCAGTTCACCATCCTCTTCCAGAGCATACCCATGCAGTCGGCGGTGGTCATAGCGCAGACCACCATTCAACGTCCATCTATCTCCAAGACTTTTCGTGGCGGTGGCATAGATGCCGAAGTCGAAGAGACGATAGTCAGGAATCAGATACTCCTCGCCCTCGTTGCCCGACTTCTGATACATGCCGCCGATGCCCGTGGAGAGTTTCCAACCGTTCCACTCATGGGTAATGTAACGCAGGTCGTAGGTCAGCGTATGCAACTTGAAGAACAACTCGTATTCATCGGCACTCTCTTCGTACTCCTGACGGCGGTTCTGCTGATAGCCGATGATAGCCTTGAGATAGCCTGACGAGAGATTCAGTGAGTTGTCCCACACCAGTTTGTAGTGCTTCACCTGTTGGAAGGGTAGGGATTTGGAGTATTGACATCCCTTCCATCCCTCTTCATGTTCCAGTTCGCCTGTTTCTGGGTCGCGCTCTCCCTCAACGATGCTGGGTGTCAGGTGATAGGCCGTCCACGTGAGTCGCGAGTGTCCCCAAGATTTGTTCAATCCCAGCATCAGTCGTCCGGCCCGTTCACGGAATTGTGAGCCAGGCACGTAGCCGTCGTACTTGTTCTTATACGCATGCGCCATCTTGTCGCTGTAGCGGGCATCCCACACAAAACCTTTCTGATTGCCGGCCATTTGTAATGAGTAGTGGAAGAGTCCGTTGTTGGTCTGATATTCCGAACTGACATTTGCTCTCATCTCACCCTCGGCCAATGTGGGCTGGGCGTGCAGGATCACCACACCTGCCATCGCATCCGAGCCGTACATCAGCGAGGCAGGACCTTTCAGGATCTCAACGCTGTTCACACTACTGCCATCCACTTCCACGCCATGCTCGTCACCCCATTGCTGACCTTCCTGGCGAACACCTTCACTCATCACCACCACGCGGTTATAACCTAGTCCGCGGATGATGGGTTTTGAGATACTGCCGCTTGTGGTCAGTTGACTCACGCCTGGCTGATGGGCAATGGCATCGATGATATTCGTGGAAGCCGTAGCCCTGAGAACCTGTGGTGATACGATACTCACAGGCGTTGTGGCATGTTTCAGTTTTGTATCGCCAGTCACACCCGTCACTGTCAATTCATTCAGTTGCAGATGGCGGAAAAATACATCCGTCGAATCATCTGCATGATGATGTTTATCTTGTGCTGCCACTGTCGTGCATATACACAACAGCAGCAAAATAATAAATTTTGCTTTCATTCTTGATTAATGGTATTTAATAATGTATGTAAAAAATGGGAGGGGCGTCAGGCGGTCGGAGGCCCTCTCGTTACAATAGCGCCATAGCAGGCAGTATGACAATCGCATATTGGCTGGGCGCAGGATTTCTTACATACATGAACATATACCGTGACAGTCATCACAGCGGCTGTCAACATCGTCAGAGTCAGGAACTGACACAACACGCAGTCGTGCTCCCACGTGGCCATAGTAGTCAAGTGACCATGACAACTATGGTGTACACAGTCGGCACATTCCGTCTCTATGGTCTCGCCAGTTTCATGGATATGAACCGACGATAACAGCAGCATTGGCACAAACACCGCCAATAGCAACCACGAGGCAATATGTCTTCTATGTTCTTGTTTCACGACTGCATATTATAAGTATGTACACTCGAACCTTGGGCGGAAGGCAGATAATTGATGCCCCACCAACACATCTGTAGGAGGACGAACGATCCGATGAGCATCCAGAGAGCCAGTCGTTCGTGATGACGAGGTAACTGACGATAGTGGACGTAAACGAGATAGGCTAGCCAGGTGATGGCGGCCCATGTCTCTTTAGGATCCCACGACCAATAGTGTCCCCAAGCCTCTTTTGCCCAAAGTGCACCGAAGAGCATGCCGATGGTGAGGAAGGCGAGGCCGACATATACGAGATTGTCGGTGATGTCGAACTCTTCGTCTGCAATTGCGTCTTTTTTGAAGAAGAGCAGATAGATGGCCATCACTGTTGCTGCACCAAGTACGGCATAGGCGAACATATAGACGATGACATGGGGTGCAAACCACGGACTCTGAAGGGCGGGCATTAGTGTCTTGTCGTGTATCTCCGGCTTGAACAGATTCACGCAGATGAACACCAGGGAGAGAATGGTTGAGAACGACAGAATCCACTTGTATTTCCAACGCGAATAGACGATGAGTCCCGCCAATGGCAGGAAGAACGAATACCAGAGCCGTGTTTCGCCCATCGTACGTAATGGCGGTCGCTCCAGCGAGATCCACATTGCGAGAATGAATGAGAAGAATGTCAATAGCCCGAGTACGGTGGCCGTATAGGCGATAGTCGTCTTTTTACGCCATGCTGCCCATGCTCCCACAGTCCACAGCAATACGGATGCTATAGCGAAATAAATAAAATGTTCCCAACTCATGCGCGTTTCCTCCCTCCAATAACAAACATACAAACAGCCCCTGCCAGCATCATATAGATACCTGTATAGACCATCGGCAACCACGGGTCACTCACCAGTTCGAGTATTGAGATCTGACTCTGGGCCCCCATCTGTGTGTCGTAGCCATACTGATAGATCTTCCAGCCATCCACCTCGTAGGGCTTGTTCACATCCACGACGGTCTCAATGTTCTTTCCCGATTTCGTCAGAATCTGAATCTCTGAGGCAAAACGCTTGGGAGAGCCGTCATCATAGGTCTCCATGATAAACTTCTTCAGTTCGATGGCAATAGGCATCTCTATAATTCGACCGTCGGCAGTCATAGCACGCCATTCAGATTCGCCGATGCCACAGATCATCTTTACCCGTTGCATGTCGGCATTACCAAGTGTGGCTGTGGTCAACGCCAGGAAGAGACCGAGATGATTCAATAGAAAGGGTACGTCTCGCTTCCACGAATGCAGATGCAATAACCGCCGTAGAATGATGATGCCCAGGATCACCGCGATATATACATAGATGAGCACGAATGGCCAGAACGACAACATATCGTTCAGCCACCTGCCGCCTGCCTGCTGCCGCGTCAGTCCCATGATGATTGTCAGCACCACGGCATAGACCATTGCCGGAATCGCTGCCTGATAGGTGCCGATGAACTGGAAGGCATAGACCTTCTTCCTCAGTAGGAACATCGCGGCTATCATGAAGAGGAATCCAGCCAGAACGATTCCGTTGACAGGCCACGCAAAGGCTTCCCACACTACAGGTCCGACGCTCAGTTCAAGTGCCAAACCTGCAATGATAAGACCTCCTCCGATGAGAAAGCCCTCTTTCATTGTCCAAGGTTTTTCCCACATATCCAAAGAAATTTGCTGCAAAGGTACAATAAAATTCTTAGATTTCAATCAATTTTCCATTCTTCTTGGGGAATTGAACTTTTATTTGTATATTTGCACCCAAATAATAAATGCAAAACTATGATGAAAAGAACTCTTCTTGCAGCCATCACACTGTTGTTGGCCATCACATTGCAAGCACAAAAGCGTGTGAATAACCATATGTACAACCCTGACCCCGCTCCTGTGGTATCCGGCGACCGCCTCTATGTGTTCACAGGACACGACCTGGATACTGCCACTTATTTCCGCATGCCCGACTGGCAGGTGTTTTCCACTACCGACATGGAACACTGGACGGATCATGGCATCGTATTGACCACGGCCAACTTCAAGTGGGCCAAGCAGGGCGACAACGCCTGGGCCTCACAGGCCATCGAGCGCAACGGTAAGTGGTATTGGTATGTGGCTGCAGAGGACACCACCAAGCATCTCCATGGTATTGGTGTAGCCGTAGCCGACCGTCCGGAAGGTCCTTGGATTGACCCCATCGGCCGTCCGCTGATTCCCGGCAGCTTTGGCTTTATTGACCCCACGGTGTTTATCGACGACGACGGACAGGCCTGGCTCTTCTGGGGTAACAACGGTTGCTGGTATGCCAAGTTAAACGAAGATATGATCAGTATTGATACCAGTTTTGCCGACAATGGTATCTGCGACATGCGTGCCATGCTCGACGACGAGGCACAGTTTGGACCCAAATGCTTGAAGATGGACTACCAACTCCACAAGAAGGTGATGAAGACTGGTTTTGAGGAAGCCCCTTGGTTATATAAAATAGGTGATACCTACTTCCTGGAGTATGCTGCAGGTGGTGTGCCTGAGCATTGGGCCTACTCGACGGCTAAGAGTATCCATGGCCCGTGGCACTACGAAGGCCGTATCACCGACGAGTCGCCAGGTTCTTTTACCATCCATGGTGGTACCATTGACTTCAAGGGTAAGTCATATCTCTTCTATCATGACGGCATCCCCTCTGGCGGCAACGGCTTCCGTCGCACCACCGCCTTCCGCGAGTTTCAGCGTATGAAAGACGGCCGTATCCCCAAGATTAATATTGAAGAGAAATAGGCCAATATGCCAACGAGAGTCCTGCGTGAGATCACACCATTTCGAACTGAACTTCGTGATGGGTGGGAGAGCTTCTACGCGTTCTTTTTGTCTCTCAATACTAAAGTCTGTTTCATTAATATTGATAATAGGTTATATTGATGACGTTCTATTTCTTCTTTTCTATGGCAGAAAACATCGTATTCGATTGGAAATAATTGAATTTTCTCATTCAGAATATTCTGTTTTCTCCTTTGGAAAACGATGTTTTCTCCCATAGAAAACAAAATGTAGTTATGTGTTTTCGCTAAGCAAGGCTAAGTGATGATAGGCGTAAGCCTCGAAGTAACTGT
>ONNY01000115.1 GCA_900319305.1 uncultured Prevotella sp. | reverse complement strand
ACGGGTCACCACATCCCACATCACAATCTTATACTTGCGACTTAGCCAGGCATATTGCGCCAGGCGCATCCAACCGTGAGGCGGACGTACGTAGTGACTCTTGATATAGGTGTTGGCCTTCTCAACATTATAACTGTATTCCTTGATGGAGTGGGTGAGACCTTGGATATGGTTGTGGGTATGATTGCCCACCTGGTGACCTTCTGCCTTGATACGCTCATAAAGATCGGGGTGTTTTCGCACATTGTCACCCACCATGAAGAAAGTGGCCTTAATCCCGAATGTCTTGAGGGTGTCAAGGATGAAAGGGGTAGCCTCGGGGATGGGACCATCGTCGAAGGTCAGATAGACTGCCTTGTCGTGATGGTCCATTCTCCAATAGGCTTTTGGGTAGAGCCAGCGGAGATAGATTGCTGGTTGCTCAATAAACATATCCTATTCTTTAATCTCCATGCATGATGTAGATGTGGATCATACAGTCTTGCATAGAGTTTCCGAACCAAGTATTGTCGAGCGAGCAATACCAGACGACATACTGGCCTGCTTTTTTCCACAACTGATCCAGAATCGGCTGTGCCTTTTCGTTCTGTCCCGTAAAGGCATAAGCGCGTACGATGTCAAGTGAACCACTCTGATAGTCGTGACGTACATTATAGTCAGGAATCTCCTTCTCGCACTTGGCGAGCACATCCTTTGCCTTCTCCTTCTTACCTTCCTGAGCGAGTGCCAGTGCCAACTGTGCCATCAGACGACGGTGGGTAAAGCACATGCGTGTCACGGTCTCATCGAGATAGATGCCTTGCTGGTCAATACCGCCGAACTTGAACTTGTGCATCACGTTGTCATACGTCTTCTCTGTATCGAAACTCTTGGCACCTGACTTATTCGTCGTAAACGGTGTGATACGGTTGGCAAGACCTTCCTGTACGAAGTTGTCACCGAGATTCATGTAGTTCTCTGAGCCGACGGTGAGGGCTACGTAGATAGGACGGGTCCAGTTACACTGGGCTATCATCTCAAGCATCATCAGGTCATTCTTATAGAGGGCGTTCTTACCCTTGAGAGAGATAACCATCTTATCAGGGATCGTGTCGCTGGCCATCATCATACCACTCTTACGTACAGCCTCCTTGTCGATGGTGACAAAGACAGTATCTGTAGGAATAACGTGGAAATCCTGATGTTTCGAACGTACCCAGTTCTGCAGAATGTTCTTAAGTTCAAATGGCTCGTCACCAAACTGCTTACGGGCCTCTTCAGGATTCTCCTGATAGAGATCCAATACCTGACTCTTCAGCGATGGGTCGATCTGGACATACTCATTCGTGCCTGCGCAGTATTCCAGACGGCTCCAGGTGATAGGTACACTGGGTGAGTCGTAGGCAGGACGTCGCATTTGATCGATATACCAGTCGGTGGCCAGATAAGAAAGGTTGCACACGCGTGCATCTGTTCTCACGCCCTCTGTATCCTGATTGTACCAGAGTGGGAAGGTGTCGTTGTCACCATTGGTGAAGATAATCGGGTTTCCTTTCTCCTGGAGGGTCATCAGATAATTCTGGCCAAAATCACGACAACAGTAGCGACCAGAACGATCATGATCGTCCCAGGTCTGAGATGCCATCTGGACAGGTACTGCTAAACATACCAGAGAAACAACAGAGGCAAGGACGACATTCTCCTTCTTGATCTTTCTGTTCAGCCAGTCGATGATGGCAGCCACGCCCATACCGCACCAGATGGCGAAGGCATAGAACGAACCTGCATAGGCATAATCGCGCTCACGGGGCTGCATCGGCGTCTGGTTCAGATAGATAACGATGGCCAGTCCTGTCATGAAGAAGAGGAAGAATACCACCCAGAACTGACGGATACCGACAGGATCGTCAACCATCTTGGCCTGTCCGTTCTCCGTGATGGAGCGTTTCCTCGTGTACCACGCCTGCCAGAACAAGCCTATCAGACCCAGCAACAAGGGCAGACAATAGAAGACGTTATGACCCTTGTTCTCCTTGAGGTCATCAGGCAGAAGATCCTGATCGCCAAGACGTGCATTGTCGATGAACGGGATACCTGAGAGCCAGTTGCCATGTTCCAGTTCTCCATTACCTTGAATATCATTCTGGCGTCCTGCAAAGTTCCACATGAAATAACGCCAGTACATGAAGTTACATTGGTATGACAGGAAGAAACGGATGTTCTCAAGTTGTGAAGGCATCTTCACCGTCATCGGCTCACCACAACGGTCATAAGGAACCTCAGAACCGTCAACACCACCCATCCATGACTCATAAGCAGCAGCATGACCTGCATCATACATGCGTGGGAAGATCATGTTCTGGGCATATTTGTATTCGTCTTTGGTGCGGACCACAAAGTAAGAGTCCTTTTCGTTTGCCGAGGCTTTCTCCTTACGCTGATAGACGGGCTTACCTTTCGACATGACTGGACGACAGTACTGACCATCGGTTTCAAGGGCAACTTGTGAAGTGTAGGCCTGTCCGTAGAGAAGAGGACGATAGCCATACTGGTCGCGACCCAGGTAATCACCAAGGGTGAAGATGTCCTCAGGTGAGTTCTGGTCCATCGGTGGATTGGCTGAAGAACGGATGACAATCAGGGCATAACTTGAATAGCCGATCATCAACATCAGCATACAGAGCAACATCGTGTTCTTGATACGGGCTGTGATAAGCGGCTGCTTCTCCTTCTTCAGGTTCAGAACAAACCAGAGGACGCCCAGTACAATCATGCCGATGATAAAGGCTGACCATCCAAAACCGTAGAATGGGATGCCAAGCATACCTACTGAGAGTAGGAATGCGATATTCTGAATCTTCTGTCCGTGACGTTGCGTCTGGGTCTCATAGACAGCCCAGATCACACAGGTGATCAGCAGGAAGATATAGATGATCTCACCTGTATTGAAGGGCATGCCTAAACTGTTGACAAAGAACAGTTCAAACCAACCTCCAACGGTAATAATACCTGGAACGACACCATAGAGTACACCTGCCAGGATGAGAATAGAGATACCCAAGGCAATCAGCGATCCTTTCAGGTTGGCATCTGGGAAACGACGATAATAATAGACCAGTACGATGGCGGGCACACAAAGGAGATTCAACAGGTGAACACCAATAGAGAGTCCTGTCATATACATGATCAGTACCAGCCAACGGTCAGAATGAGGCTCGTCTGCATGATCCTCCCATTTCAGGATCAGCCAGAATACCACTGCCGTAAAAGCAGAGGAATAGGCATAGACCTCACCCTCGACAGCAGAGAACCAGAAGGTGTCGCTGAAGGTATAGATGAGGGCTCCCACCAGACCGGATGCCTCGATGGCAATCGTCTTGGGGAGTGTCAGTTCATTCCAATCGCTGATAAGCAACTTCCGCGTGAGGTGTGTGATACTCCAGAATAAGAACAGAATACACGTCGCCGAAAGCAGCGCACTCATCATGTTGACCATCCTGGCTACCTGTGTGGGATCGCTTGTAAACTGCGAGAACAGATTGGCTGTCAGCATGAAGAACGGTGCCCCGGGGGGATGACCGATTTCCAGTTTGTAACCTGTTGTAATAAACTCCGGACAGTCCCAGAAACTGGCTGTCGGCTCAATCGTAGAACAATAGACAATAGCGGCTATGAGAAAAGACAGCCAACCGAGTATATTGTCCACCAATTTGAATTGTTTCATCTAAAGAAATATATTATCTAACGTTAAAATCCAAATGTCGCATGCAAAGGTACGAAAAAGAAGTGTCATATAAACAAACCAGCACCGTAAATTAAGATTATATAACGGAATATTTTTCCTAAGGTGATGGCAATGAAAGTGATGATAATATTGGAACGCATCAATCCCAGGGCGATGGTGATGGCACTACCTAAGATCGGAAGGAATGCAAAGAATCCCATCCAGGCGCCATGACCTGCTAAGAAACGATGCGCCTTGTCAAGATCTTTTTTCTTCACATGCAGATACTTCTCTATCCATTCCATCTTTCCCATCCTGCCGATGCCGTAGTTCACCACACTGCCCATGACGTTTCCGATGGTGCCGTAGATCATCAGTTGCCAGGGGTCTAGTCCTGTCGCCATGAGTCCGACTAATACCGCCTCACTGGAGAAAGGAAAGAAACTGCCAGCCAGAAAAGCCGCCAGCAACATCCCCCAATAGCCATACTGGGTTAGAAATGAAATGATGAAATCCATAGGTTATAGCCTGTGAATAGTAGAGTGATTGTCAGTGTGACGATAAATAGGATGTTCGTAAATCTGGAGTGGGTGAGTGCAAAGAAATGGGCTATCATCGGACTGACCACGAGGATCAGAACATGTATCACCATATCATAGCACTGTGGCTCGACCAGCACCAGAAACAATGAATAGGCTGCAGTCGTGATAAGACTATAGTAGATCTCACGCACACGGATCGTATCCTTGTAGCTGTTTGCCAGAAAATGGAAACTGCCAATAACCATCAGGAGTACGAGGAATCCCAGGAATACCCACTCAGTCATGTTAAGCACCGAGTAATCCGGGAGTGACATGATGTCAAGAAGAGGTCTCAGGTGGTTGGTCAGATGTGCCAGACAGTCTTCACCCTGTAAGACAAAGAATGGCAGACAAAGCCAATAGGGCGTAATCAGTCCTATCAGCGAGGCAAAGAAGGTGCGCCACGACAGCGAGAAAATGAACCATGCCATCATGAGCCAGAAGATGGGCAGGTAATAGAGCACTTGAATCTGTGCAAGACTGCCGACACCTAAAAAGAAGAATGTATAGAACGTCCATCCTACGGCACCTTTGTCCTGATAACAATGCCAGAGCAGGAACAGGGAGATAACTGCTCCCATCTGCATGATAGCCGATGAGCGTGAGGCAAAAAGAAACACTGCAGCACAGGTGAGGACGAGATAGGCACTCGATACCAGACGGCTGTAGATGCGGATGAGCATGTTCTCTTTGTTGAGCATCATCATCATCCATGCAGACACCACAAAGCAGCCAAACTGTATCCACCACTGCTGGGTCACCAGACCCGCCAGGAGCCAGATACAGATACTATAGAAGGCCGTTATAGGTAAAGTATGACGGCTCTCTGCGATGCGATTTTGGAAGCGTTTGCTCATAGATCAGCACCGATGTCGCGACGGAAGTACTTATCGGTAAACTGTATCTTCTGTGCCTCCTCGAATGACTTCTGCAGAGCCTCGGCCTTGTCCTTTCCATAAGAAGAGACGGCAATCACACGACCACCGGCAGTCACTACCTCACCATCTTTCAGGGCTGTGCCGCTATGGAAGACGATGCTACCTTCCACCTGGTCGATACCAGTGATGGGATAGCCCTTCTTGTAAGCCTGAGGATAACCACCGCTCATCGAACTCGATGGCGCGCTTGTCAAGGTCACCTGCTGCCACACCCTCGAAGAGATCCACGATATCACTCTTCAGACGGAGCATCACACTCTCGGTCTCGGGATCACCCATACGGCAGTTGTACTCAATGACCATCGGCTCCCCCTTCACGTTAATCAGTCCGAAGAAGATGAAACCCTTATAGTCGATGTTCTCGGCTGCCAGTCCCTCTACAGTAGGACGGATGATGCGATCCTCCACCTTCTGCATCCACTCCTTGGTGGCAAAAGGCACAGGGGTCACACTACCCATACCGCCTGTATTCAGACCTGTATCGTGCTCGCCGATACGCTTGTAGTCTTTGGCTTCTGGCAGAATCTTATAGTGCTGACCATCAGTGAGCACAAAGACAGAGCACTCGATACCACTCAGGAACTCCTCGATCACCACCTGCGATGAGGCATTGCCGAACATACCGCCCAGCATCTCCTTCAATTCTTTCTTGGCTTCTTCGAGGGTAGGGAGGATCAGTACACCCTTACCGGCACAGAGACCATCGGCCTTCAGCACGTAGGGAGCCTCCAGAGTCTCCAGGAACTTCAGACCTTCTTCCAGGTGCTCACCATCGAACGTCTGATAGCGGGCTGTGGGGATGTTGTGACGCTGCATGAAACCCTTGGCGAAATCCTTGGAACCTTCG
>ONNY01000113.1 GCA_900319305.1 uncultured Prevotella sp. | reverse complement strand
GATCATCCGTATGTTGGAAGAGACAGGTACAGGCGGTGCAGGTTTCCGTTATGTCTATGGTGCCTTCCTGCAGGAGGCAGCGGAAAAGACGGGGCTGGACTTCCTGAACAACTATTCCGTAGAGATGACGCAGATCGGTGACAAGTGGAGAGAGTTCTCCTATCAGTCGTCGAAAGTCTTGAAGAAACGTAAGGACGAAGGTCTGACCTTTGATGATCTGGCTGATATGCTCGAGAAACTCGGTGAGACCGAAAGAGACTTCTTCAGAAGACTGTATGCAGATGTAGATCGTTGCTCTGAATGAAACATAGGCTCATCGTCGCACTCTGCCTTCTGCTGGTAGGTTTCTCTTCATATGCCTATCGGTTCAGGGCTTTCATCCCCAAGGAGAATCCTACGGGGACAGGTGTAATCGTCTGTCCTGGTGGTAGTTACTTCTGGTTGGATAAGCAGGGTGAGGGCGACGAGGTGGCACAATGGCTCTGTGATAATGGTATCGCTGCTTTTGTGGTAGAGTACAGCCATGGGGGCTGGGCATCGTTCACCTTCCATGTGTATCTGAAAAAGCGTCATTTCCCGGAGGGCTTCAATGACCTGTGCAGGGCACTCGATGAAGTGAGGAGTCATGCTGCAGAATATGGCGTCAGGACGGATCGCATCGGTTGTATGGGTTTCTCTGCAGGGGGCCATCTGGTGATGCATGCCGCCGAGCAGTTGGCTGGTAGCCCACAGGCGCCCTATTTCGTGGCACTGATGTATCCTGTGGTCTCGATGACGCATCCTGCCACCCACAAACGTTCCCGTCGTGGACTGTTGGGTGGTTCTCCTACAGGGGAGATGATGGACTCGCTGTCGGTAGAGCGACATGTGCCTGCCAACTGTCCCCCAGTGTTCCTGATGAACTGCGACGACGACCCTGTGGTGGATCCTCGTTCGGGGTGTCAGAGAAGAAAACAACAAAAGAGGCTATCGGATGGAAAGAACAATTCCTGAAGTGGCTTCAGAATTTAGTCAATAATCAATTGTAATGGTGAACTTCTTCCTACGTCTATATGACATGCTCCATCAGCGCAAGGCCCTGTTTACAGGACTTCTGCTGGGACTGATCATGACGCTGCTTGTGATGATGTTCTCGCTCTCCTATAATGAGAACATCTACGACTTCCTGCCATTAAGTGGAAATGAGCAGAAGGCTATCAATATCTACCAAGATATCTCTGGTGGACAACGCATCTATGCGATGTTTAAGACCAAAGACGGCCAGATAGACCGAGACCTTCTGGCTGAGGCCGTCGATTCCTTTGCCCAGAAAATCAATTCCCAGCCCGGGAAAAGACATATCAAGGAGATCACTACCCAGATCGATTACGAAAAGTATGCCAGCATCACGGATTTCATCTATCAGAATATGGCGGTGATGCTGCGCGATTCTGACTATGTCCGTATGGAACGGTTGTTGGCAACGCCAAACTATGCGAAGGACCAACTTTCCAACGACGTAGAGATGATGCTGATGCCTGCCTCGGGCTTCTTCACCTCGAATATCGGCAATGACCCGCTGGCACTCTTCAGTCCGGTATTGGACCGTCTGCAGGTACAGCAGTCGGCTTTGCCTATTGAGGTGGATAACGGCTACATCTATATCAATGACAATAAGTATGCTGTGGCGATGCTGACATCACCTTATGGTGGTATGGAGTCGGCAAACAACAGTCTGCTGGTGGAATATGTAGATAGCGTTGTTGACGAGACGATGAAGGCAGTGCCTAATGTCGATGTGGCTATCACTGGTGCCCCTGTCATCGCTGTCGGCAATGCCGAACAGATCAAGAGCGACAGTCATTGGGCCATCACTATCGCCATCACTCTGATCCTCACACTGCTGATATTTGCATTCAAGAAGGTGAAGAACCTCTTGCTCATCGGTGCCTCCATCGCCTTTGGCTGGTTGTTTGCCATGGGACTGGTCTCTGTGATCCGCAGTGATGTGTCGTTGATAGTCATCGGTATCGGTTCTATCATTATCGGTATCGCCGTGAACTATCCGCTGCACTTCATCGCCCACACGAGTCGTGGCGGAACGGCAAGGGAGATTCTGAAGGAGATGGTGGCACCGCTCCTGATTGGTAATATCACCACGGTGGGTGCCTTTGCCAGTTTGATGCCACTCGATGCTCCAGCCCTGCGTGACTTAGGTATCTTTGCGGCTTTGATGCTGGTGGGTACGATCCTCTTTGTACTGGTATTCCTGCCACATCTGGTGAAGGTGAGGGCAGAGGTAGGAGAGGAGCGTCTCGTCTTCGGCAAACTGTCATCGGGTTCCCCAGAGCGTCATCGTTGGCTGTTGTGGGTGATCTTCATCCTGACACTTGTCTTCGGCTATTACAGTCTGGATACTTCGTTTGACACCAACATGCACCATATCAATTATATGACCAAACAGCAGAAAGATCTGTTGGGTGAGATGAATGCCTCCATCGGTATGAATGATACGGTGAATGTGTATGTCGTCACAGAGGGGGCAGACTGGAACCAGGCCCTTGACAATAGGTCGAAACTGGCACCGCTGCTGGAACAACTCAAACAGAAGGGGGGCTTGAATGGCTATTCTGATGCCACGAACCTGATCTGTTCTGAGGCAGAACAGCAGCGAAGGATAGAACGATGGAACGCTTTCTGGAGTCAGCATTATACGGAGGTGATGGCGATGTTAAAGGCCCATGCGCCTGCTTTCGGTTTCAGTGATGAGGCTTTTGAAGGTTTTCAGGAGATCATCACCAAGGACTATTCTCCGAAACCGTTTGACTATTTCGAGCCTGTCCGTTCGATCTTCCTGAATAACTCCTTTAGTACGAACACGGGCTGCTGTGCCGTTATCGACATCATCGATGCCAAGGGTAAGGATATGGAAGCGCTGGAATCGACGCTGAATGAGGCTTTGGGATCGTCCTGCTACGCCTTCGACTTTGTCAGGATGAACGGGGCTGTGGCCAGTACACTCTCCGACAACTTCAACTATATCGGTTTTGCCTGCGGATTCATCGTCTTCATCTTCCTTTGGCTATCGTTCGGGCGACTCGAACTGAGTCTGCTGGCATTCCTGCCAATGGCTATCGGATGGATCTGGATCCTGGGTATCATGACCCTCTTCGGCATGCAGTTCAACATCGTCAATGTGATTCTGGCTACCTTTATCTTCGGACAGGGTGACGACTATACCATCTTCATTACCGACGGTCTGATCAATGAATATGCCTACCATAAGAAACTGCTGCCTTCGTATAAGAACAGTATCGTGATCTCAGCCTTGATCATGTTCATCGGTATGGGTTCACTGATAGTGGCCCGGCATCCAGCCCTTCATTCGTTGGCAGAAGTGACGATAGTGGGTATGTTTACCGTGGTGCTGATGGCATGGGTGATTCCGCCGTTTATCTTCGGATGGCTCACGAAGACCAATCATAAGATCCGCAGAAGTCCTGTGACCATCGAACAGATCATCCGTATCACCTATTGCGCTGTCGTGTATCTCACGGAACTGTTGTATGGTAGTATCTTCGGACTGGTGGTGAAATGTCTGCCAGACAAGAACAAAAAGAAGGAGGCTTGGTTCCATCGGGTGATCCATCGGTCCATGCATGTGGATGTAACTCATATATGGGGTGTCGACTTCCATCTTCATAACGAAGTAGGAGAGAAGTTCAACAAGGGTTCGATCATCATCTGTAACCACCAGTCGATGCTCGATCCGATCTATATCCTCTCGCTGAGTCCTCATGTCCTGGTGATGGCAGGCGACAGGGTGTGGCGAAACCGTTTCGTGAAGACGATGTTCAAGGTATCGCGCTTCATGAATGCCAGAAGTTCTATAGAGAACATGGAGGAACAGTTGGCTCAGGCTGTGGCAGACGGCTATAACGTGGTGATATTCCCTGAGGGTCTGAGAAGCAATGAGGGTATCCAACGTTTCCATAAGGGGGCTTTCTATCTCGCCAAGAAACTGGGTGTTGATCTCTTGCCGCTGTATCTTCACGGCACAGGTCATGTGATGCCTAAAGGCAGTGGATTCGCTTCTCGTGGACAAGTGGATCTCGTGATAGGCGAACGTATCCCTGCAGAGCGGTTAAGGGAGTATGGTGATACCGAACTGGCGATCACCAAACGGATCCAGCATCTCTATAAGAACCGTTACGAACAGATCCGTCGTCAGATCGAGACCACGCATTATTTCCATGACTATATCATCGACAAGCATATCTATAAAGGCATAGGTATAGAGAAGGAGACACGGAAACTGTTGAAACGCTATGATGACTTCAGCCAATGGATAGACGACTATCAGTTGGAGGATGCATCTACTAACAGCGTATCTATTGTCCATGCCGGCAAAGGTCAGTTCTCGCTGTTGATGGCACTCGTGCATCCGGAATGGGAGATCCACTCCTATGCCGATGATCCTGACGATGTGGCGCTGGCTGCAGCCTGTGAGCCGATGCCTGCAAATCTGCATGTCCATGATGCCTCAGAGGCAAAGGTTGCTGCAGAAACGCCCAATATCATTGATTTCTCAAAAATAACAGATAAAGATGAGCAATAATCAGTTCGACGATATCCGTCCGTATGAGGACAGTGAGATACCTGCAGCGATGCAGCGCATTGTGGATAGCGACTTCTTCGGTCTGCTGTGTACCTATGTCTATCCTGGATATAACCCTGCGGATATCAAGAAGATGATGCTGTCGTTTCGCACTATCCGCGACTTTCAGTTGGAGGTGATGCGCTGTGTCAACGAACAGGTGATCGCCCGTTCCACTACCGCTTTCACCTATAGCGGTGTGGAGCAACTCGATCCCCAGAAGCAATATCTCTTCGTGAGTAACCATCGTGACATCATGCTCGATGCCTGTCTGTTGCAGTATATATTATATATGAACGGGCGCGAGACGTCGGAGATCACTTTTGGTGCCAACTTGATGTCGTCGCCTTTGGTGATCGATATCGGCAAGGCTAATAAGATGTTCCGTGTGGAACGAGGGGGTAACATGAAGGACTTCTATCTTTCGTCGAAACATCTGAGCGATTATATCCGCTATGTGTTGACGGAGAAAGGACAGAGCCTTTGGATAGCCCAGCGCAACGGACGTACGAAGGACGGTAAGGATCAGACGGATCAGGGTATCATCAAGATGTTCTGTATGAGTGAGCCTACGGATAAGATCAAGGCTCTGGCTGATCTGCATATCATTCCTGTGGCTGTCAGTTACGAATGGGAGTCGTGTGATATCCTGAAGGCCCTTGAACTCTATGAGTCACGTTCCAGAAAATATATCAAGAAGCCAGGAGAGGACCTGAACAGCATTCTTACAGGTATTGCACAGCCCAAGGGTAGGGTGAATATCACGTTCTGTCCTGAGGTGACGGAAACCGACCTGCGTCAGTTTGAACAGTGTACGAACAATGAGTACCATCGTCTGGTGGCTCAGTTGCTTGATGAACGGATCGTCTCTGCCTATCAACTGACCCCCAACAACTATATTGCCAGAGATATGCGTTATGGTCAGCAACTCTATCGTGATCACTACACCGATGAGGAGCGTGACGCCTTCATGGCTTATATGGAAAAACTTAATGAATTCGACATCGCAGAACTTGATGTGTTGAAGGATATCTTCCTGGGGATCTATAGTAATCCTATAGATGCAAAAAGACGTCTGACAGCATCAAAATGAAAAAATGTAAGCGAAAAAGCCATTTTTCCTGCAAAATATTTGTTTATTTCGTAGAAAAGTGATATTTTTGCACCCGATAAAACAAAAATTAGAGAATATGTCAATGTCGAATGCATACTTTTACGGCTATTACTTTTACTTTGCAAGCAATTGTGAAGCGGTTTGCCGAGAATTTGAAGAATAAAATAAGGCTCCGCTTCACGAAAAGGTGAAAGCGGAGCTTTTCTTTAAAAAGTAAAAAGGTAAAAAAGAGAATATGAAGAGAATCGCTATTCAAGGACTGATCGGGTCGTTCCACGATATCGCGGCACACCTGTATTTCGAGGGAGAACAGATACAACTCATCTGCTGCTCTACCTTCGAACAGGTCTTTGAGAACATCAAGAAGGATCCCACAGCCATTGGCATGCTTGCCATCGAAAATACGATTGCAGGTAGTCTGCTGCATAACTATGAACTGTTGCGCGACAGTGGTACAAGTGTAGTGGGGGAGCACAAACTCCACATCACCCACAGCATCTGCTGTCTGCCTGAGGATGACTGGGACACCATTACGGAAGTCCACTCTCACCCGGTAGCCCTGATGCAGTGCCGTCAGTTCCTGGCCCAGCACCCCCAGCTGAAGAATGTGGAGGCTGAGGATACGGCAGGTTCGGCAAAGATGATTGCCGAGGGTCAGAAGAAAGGCTGGGCTGCTATCTGTCATGCAGAGGCTGCCAGACTCTATGGTCTGAAGGTGCTCGAGGATCATATCGAGGATAACAAGCACAACTTCACCCGTTTCCTCGTGGTGTCGAATCCCAACAAGGCCGATATGCTGCGTCCGTTGACAGAGGCTAACAAGTCGAGTATCGTCTTCTCACTGCCTCATGAGGAAGGTTCTCTCTCGCATGTATTGGCGATCCTCTCATTCTACAAGATCAACCTCACGAAGATTCAGTCGCTGCCGATTATCGGACGTGAGTGGGAGTATTTGTTCTACGTCGATGTGATGTATGATGATCTCACCCGCTACCGTCAGTCGATTGATGCGATTATCCCATTAACCAAAGATTTAAAGATTTTAGGAGAATATAAAGATGGCAAACAAACAAATTGAACCAGCAGATAGATTAAGTTTAGTTCAGGAGTACTACTTCAGCCGCAAACTGAAGGAAGTGGCCCAGATGAATGCAGAGGGCAAGGATATTATCAGCCTCGCGATTGGCAGTCCTGATATGCCCCCTTCTGAACAGACCATCCAGAAACTGTGTGAGGTAGCCAAACTGCCTGATGCACACGGCTATCAGATGACAGTAGGAACCCCAGAGTTGCGTATGGCAATGGCTGATTTCTACAAGCGTTGGTATGGCGTGGAACTGGATGGTAAGACGGAGGTGTTGCCACTTATCGGTTCGAAGGAAGGTATCCTGCATGTCACCCTCGCCTTCGTGAATCCTGGCGATGAGGTGCTAGTGCCTAATCCTGGCTATCCCACCTATACCTCTTTGTCAAAGATTTTAGGGGCTAAGATTGTGAACTATAATCTGCGTGAGGACAATGGTTGGCAGCCCGATTTCGAGGAACTGGAGAAGATGGATCTCTCGAAGGTGAAACTCATGTGGACCAACTATCCCAACATGCCGACAGGAGGTCGGGCACGTCGTGAAACCTACGAGCGCCTGGTACAGTTTGCCAAGGAGCATGGTATCGTGGTAGTGAACGATAATCCCTATTCGTTTATCCTGAGCGAAGAACATCTGAGTATCCTTCAGATACCTGGTGCAAAGGACTGCTGTATCGAGTTCAATTCCATGTCGAAGTCGCATAACATGCCTGGCTGGCGTGTGGGTATGTGTCTCGCCAATGCCCAGTTTATCCAGTGGATCATGAAGATCAAGAGCAATGTGGACAGCGGAACGTTCCGTGGTATCCAACTCGCTGCGGCTGAAGCACTTAAGAATGATGAGGCTTGGCATCGTGAGGCGAATATCGAGACCTATAGCCGTCGTCGTCAGTGGGCAGAGCAGATCATGGATGTGCTGGGCTGCACCTACGATAAGGATCAGGTGGGTATGTTCCTCTGGGGAAAGATCCCTGAGCAGTATGCCGATGTCGAGGATCTCACGGAGAAGGTGCTCCACGAGGCCCGTGTCTTCATCACCCCTGGCTTCATCTTCGGCTCCAACGGCAAGCGTTATATCCGCATTTCCCTCTGTGCCAAGGAAGACAAAATCAAAACCGCATTAGAAAGAATCAAAAAAGCAATATAATTATGGAATTAGATTTAGCACCACTGAATTTACCGAGTGACAATGAACGTCCCTTCGTGATTGCAGGCCCTTGCTCTGCAGAGACTGAGGAACAAGTGATGACTACAGCCCGTGAGTTGGCGATGAAAGGCTGCCACAACTTCCGTGCAGGTGTTTGGAAACCCCGTACGAAACCAGGTGGCTTCGAGGGGCATGGTGAGCCCGCACTCGTATGGCTGAAACAGGTGAAGGAAGACACCAAGATGCTGGTATCTACCGAGGTGGCTACACCAGAGCATGTGGAGCTGTGCCTGAAGTATGGTGTCGATATCCTCTGGGTTGGTGCCCGCACCTCTGCAAACCCCTTTGCCATGCAGGCACTTGCCGACGCACTGAAGGGTGTTGATGTACCTGTGGTAGGTGCATTGGAACGTCTGAATCAGGCTGGTGTGAAGCGTTTGGGTGCCATCCATCGTGGTTTCTCCAGTTATGAGCAGAAGATCTACCGTAATGCACCGATGTGGCAGATTCCCATCGAACTGCGTCGCCGTATCCCTGCCTTGCCACTCATCAGCGATCCCTCACATATCGGAGGTCGTCGTGAACTAATTGCGCCCCTTTGTCAGCAGGCCATGGATCTCGGCTTCGATGGTCTGATCATCGAGAGTCACTGCGATCCGGATAAGGCTTGGAGTGATGCCAAGCAGCAGGTGACACCCGATGTGCTCGACTATATCCTGAGCCTTCTGGTGATCCGTGATGAGCACACGATGACAGAGGGTATCACCCAACTTCGTAAGCAGATCGACGAACTCGACAACCAGTTGATGGATCTGCTTGCCAAGCGTATGAAGGTGTGTCGTGAGATTGGTCAGTACAAGAAGGAGCACAACATGACCGTGCTGCAGGCCAACCGCTACAATGAGATCTTGAACAAACGTGGTGCCCAGGGCTCACTCTGTGGTATGGATCCGGAGTTCGTCGCCCACGTCTTTGAGAATATCCACGAGGAGTCAGTCCGTCAACAAATAGAGATCATTAATAAGTAAAACATTTAGACAGAAGAACAAAGGAACATAAAGGCTGCGCCAAGTATTATGTACTTATGTTCTTATGTCAAAATAGAAGAACTATGAAGATTTTAGTAATGGGTGCAGGAAAGATGGGAAGTTTCTTCATCGACCTGCTGAGTTTCGACCACGAGGTGGCTGTCTTTGAGCGCGATCCCAAACGGATGCGCTTCACCTACAACTGTCAGCGCTTCACCTCTTACGATGAGATACGTGAGTTTAAGCCTGAACTGCTGATCAATGCCGTCACACTGAAATACACCATTCCTGTATTTAAGGAGGTCATCCCTTATCTGCCCAAGGAATGTATCATCAGCGACATCGCCTCTGTAAAGACGGATTTGAAAGACTTCTATGAGAGTACAGGTATGCGTTATGTATCTACTCACCCGATGTTCGGACCTACCTTTGCCAACCTGCAGCAGCTCTCTGAGGAGAATGCCATCATCATCAGCGAGGGTGACTACATGGGACGTATCTTCTTCAAGGATCTCTATCAGAAGCTGGGACTAAACATTTACGAATACACCTTTGAGGAGCACGATAAGACGGTGGCTTACTCACTGTCTATCCCCTTTGTCTCTACGTTTGTGTTTGCAGCTGTCATGAAGCATCAGGATGCGCCTGGTACCACCTTCAAGCGCCATATGCGCATCGCTAAAGGAGTGCTCAACGAGGACGACTATCTGCTTCAGGAAATCCTCTTCAACCCCTATACTCACGATCAGGTATCTCAGATCCGTACAGAGTTGAAAGAACTCCTGGAGATCATCGACCAGAAGGATGCCGACGGCATGAAAGGCTATCTCACCAAGATCCGCAATAACGTGAAACGTGATATAGAAATAAAATCTTGATGATTTTGCATATATGAATGCAAAGAGGATATTGAAATACCTGAGGCAGATAGCGGCTCATAACAATCGGGCTTGGTATCTGGAGCATAAGGCTGAGTATGATGCCATCAGGGCTGATTTCGAACAGGGCATTGCTCAGGCGTTGGAACGTATCATTACGTTTGATCCTGAGGTGGCCCATCTGCAGGTGAAGGACTGTACCTATCGCTTTAATCGCGATACTCGTTTTTCTCCTGATAAGTCACCTTACAAGAATCATCTGGGTGCTTATATCTGTGCGAAAGGTAAGAAGGCGTTGCGAGGAGGCTATTATCTTCATCTGGAACCAGGTCACTGTCTGTTGGCTGTGGGAAACTACTGGCTTCCGACGAATATCCTCACCTCATGTCGTAATGAGATGATGGGGAATACGGATGCGTGGCTACAGTGCGTGGAGAATCAGGAATTTCTGGAGTATTTTGAGGATACGGGTTCACTGAGTATGAATGAGAGTTGGGATCGGCCCCAGGGATTTGGTCTGGAGAAGTTGAAGATTTGTCCTTCTGGTTTTCCACGAGACTGGCCCTATGTACGCTATCTGCGTCTGAAAGATTATTGTGCCTGGCATGCAGTGCCTGACAGTTTCTTCGAGGGTGACGGTTGGCTCGACGAGATGGAACGCATCTTCCTGGCTGCCAAACCTATGATGGACTTTATGAATGCCGTGATAGATGACTATGAATAATCCAGATAGAAGGCTTATGAAAGGAAAGATCATTATCCTATTATTGTTGTTGGCTGCTTCGATCTCTGGACTGGCGAAGGGAGACGATGGTCTGAAACCACGACTGGTGGTCTGTACCGATATAGCACCTGCTGATGTGGAGCCTGACGACATGGAGTCGATGGTGAGGCTGATGGCGTATGCAGACTGTTTCGAGATAGAGGCACTGATTACATCAGTTGGATGGAACTGTGATCCGTATCCTGTGGAGTGGGCACAATATCTGCAACGTGTAATTGAGGCCTATCGTCAGGATGTTCCCAATCTGATGAAACGTTCAGAGCAACAGGATTACTTGCCGATCGAGCAGGAGAATGGGAGTCAGAAGTTGGGCTACTGGCCCAGTGCTGATTATCTGAAAAGTCGTGCTGTGATGGGCAGCGAGCGAGGTGGTATCAAAGTGATTGGCGAGGGTAATGATTCACCAGGAAGTGATCTGCTCATCATGTTGGCTGATGAGGCTGATGAACGTCCGATCTATGTGGCTGCTTGGGGTGGGGCTAACACCTTGGCGCAGGCCATCTGGCGTGTGAAGCAGACAAGAACGGCTGAGGAACTGAAACGCTTTGTCAGGAAGTTCCGAATCTATACCATCACTGATCAGGACATGCAATATAATATGCGAATGGATCGTGCCTATAGTTCGCATCAGTGGTTAAGAAAGGAATTTACTGAGGATTTGCAATTTATCTGGGATGAAGGTACTTGGCAGGAACAGTGCGAACTTGGCAAATGTCATTGGCCGCAGCATGCCAGCGAGATTCAAAGGAAAGGGGCACTTGGTAAAGAATATCCAACCTATAAATGGGGTGTGGAGGGTGATACGCCTAGTTTCCTTTACGTAATGCCTCATGGACTGAACGATCCTGAAGATCCTCATCAGGCAGGGTGGGCTGGTTATCATGAGCGTGGGCTTTGTCCTGATTCACTCACTACAGCCTGGACCAGTTGGGAAGAACCTGTTCGCAGTATCAGCATTGGCTATAAAAAACGTTTCTATCCTGACGAACTGAATGATTTCATAGCCCGTATGCAGTGGGCTGCAGAAGGGCAGGGGAATCGTAATCCACAGATCGTGATCAACTCAGACGATCATCGTCCGTCTCCTCTTTATATCAAAGCGAAGGCAGGTGATACGATACGACTTGATGCTTCAGCATCGAGCGATCCAGATGGTGACAATCTGACGTTCCTTTGGTGGTTTCAGCCTGAGATTGGAAAGGCAAAATTGCAGATTGCAACACCTACGATGCCAACGACAACGATCAGGATTCCTCAGGATGCCAAGGGGTGTTACCATCTGATATGCGAGGTTCATGATGATGGTCCTCATCATCTGGTGGCTTATCGTCGCGTTATTATTGAAATATAAGAAAAAAGGCTGAAAGTTTTGTGCTTTCGGCTTTTTTGTCTAATTTTGCGCCAAAATTATAAAGAAAGAATCATTATGGGTATTATTGGATCAATTATTATTGGATGTCTGGCAGGCTTCTGTGCAGGCAAGTTGATGAAAGGTGGTGGTATGGGATTCGTTATGAATCTGGTGCTTGGCTTGTTTGGTGGTGTCCTCGGTGGTTGGCTGTTTGGTCAGCTGGGCATAGAGTGGGGCGGCGTCTTAGGTCAGCTGGGTACTGCCATCGTTGGTGCCGTTGCTATCCTTTGGATAGCCTCGCTCATCAAGAAGTAAGGTATGGCAGCAGGAAAGTGGATAGGAGGATTCATAGGATGGATGGCTGGAGGACCGTTGGGTGCTCTGGCTGGCTATCTTGTCGGTTCACTGTTTGATTCGATGCTCGACGGGGTGAATACCCCAGAAAATTCTGGCACCTGGGGCGCTGGCTCTCAGCGCAGTCAGGGGTATCAGGACTACAGTCAGATGTATCAGCAGGCCTATCGTCAGCGTCAGCAACAGGGTCAGCGTAACAGTTTCCTCTTCTCGTTGCTGGTGCTTTCCTCCTATACAGTCAAGGTAACGAGATCCTCAATAAACTCTTTGACGAACAGAAGCGCGAGGGATGGCAGCAGTTTAAGCAGACCGTCCGTCAGTGTTGCGCTCAGATCAGTCAGCAGATGGACTACTCGCAGCGCCTTCAGCTGTTGAACTACTTAGTGATGGTGGCGCAGGCTGATGGCTCTGTGCCCCAGAGTGAGATCACAGCACTGAAAGAGTGTGCCATCTGGATGGGACTGCGCGAAACGGAAGTGGATTCGATGCTCCATCTTTCTGGTGACAGCCTCGAAGATGCCTATAAGGTGTTGGGTGTGAGTCCGGATGCTTCTGACAACGAGGTGAAGAAGGCCTATCGCAAACTCGCCCTTGAGCATCATCCAGATAAAGTGGCAGCCCTTGGCGAAGATGTGCGCAAGGCTGCCGAAAAGAAGTTTCAGGAGATCAATGCCGCCAAAGACCGCATCTGGAAA
>ONNY01000111.1 GCA_900319305.1 uncultured Prevotella sp. | reverse complement strand
ACTTCACGATCCTTGTAATCCTGTACCTTCATTACTACTGGTGTTGTTGCCATAATTCTTTTCCTTTCTTTACTTTAAATTGTTAATACTATACTTTTTTAAAATTCACTTCTTTTCTCTGTCGCGAGTCGCTTTGTTGACTTTTGACATTGCAAAGATACGACGACTTTCGCCACGTTCCAAACTTTTTTCGATAAATTATTCACGATTGTAGCGACACGAAAACAATTCTGCGACAGATTCAGAATACAACTTCAATTTCTGTCGCAAAAAAGAACAATTTCTTTTGTTTTGCTCTCAACTTTTAGTATCTTTGCACTCAGATTCATATTATCAATAACCCCAAACCAGCATGATGAAGAAAATTCTATTCTTTGCAGTACTCCTGGCCAGTTCCCAGACGGCAGTGGCCAAACAAGTGACGATCCAGACTAAGAACACTACGATGGTTCTGAACGTGGACGAAGGGCAACAACCCCAGTATGTATATTATGGTGCCAAACTGAGCGACTATGACCTGACGCACTTGCAGACACCTCGCAGCGGCAGAATGGACGCCTACCCCGCCTATGGCATGAACTGTCCGGCAGAGGCAGCTCTCGCCATGTGCCATACTGACGGTAACATGTCAACGGTCCTCATCGCAACAGGTGAGATAAAACAGGAAGGTCAGATCATCCGTATCTGTATGAAGGATCCTGTATATCCCATTACTGTTGATCTCTGTTACAAGGCATTTGTTGAAGAGGATATGATTGAGACCTGGACGGAGATCCGGAATGGTGAGACCAAGCCCGTCACGCTGACACAGTTTGCTTCCATCAGTCTGCCCATCCGTCGCGGCAATGTGTGGATGTCGCATTTCTATGGTTCATGGGCTAATGAAGCTCGCCTTGTAGAGGAGCCTATACTGCCTGGTGAGAAGGTCATCAAGAATAAAGACGGTACGCGTAACTCCCATACCGACCACGCTGAGGTCATGTTCTCACTCGATGGCAAAGGCCAGGAGAACAAGGGCGACGTGATTGGCGCAGCTCTCTGCTATAGCGGCAATTTCCAGTTGAAGATTGATACCGACGATACCGAATACCACTATTTCTTCGCAGGTATCAACCCCGACAACTCTGAATACCATCTGAAGAAGGGCGAAACTTTCGTAACACCAAAAGTGGCACTGAGTTTCTCAAAGTGCGGACTGTCTGGCATCTCCCGCAACTTCCACAAGTGGGGTCGCAAGTATATGCTGATGCATGGCGACAAGGAGCGTAAGATCCTGTTGAACTCTTGGGAGGGTGTCTATTTCGATATTAACCAAGAGGGGATGGACCAGATGATGGGCGACATTGCCTCGATGGGTGGTGAACTCTTCGTCATGGACGACGGTTGGTTTGGCGACAAATATCCCCGTAAGGTTGACAACTCCTCCCTCGGCGACTGGGTGGTCGATAAGAACAAACTGCCTGAGGGCATTGAAGGACTGCTGCGCGATGCAAAGAAACATGGTATCAAGTTCGGCATCTGGATTGAGCCTGAGATGGCGAATACGGTCAGCGAACTCTACGAGGCTCATCCCGACTGGATCGTGAAGGCTCCCAAGCGTGAGCCCGTCTTAGGCCGAGGAGGCACACAGGTGGTGCTCGACATGTCGAATCCCAAAGTGCAGGACTTTGTCTTCTCGATTGTTGATAACCTCATGACAAAATACCCGGAGATCGACTATATTAAATGGGATGCCAACATGCCTATCCTGAATCACGGTTCGCAGTATCTGACGATGAACGACCAGAGTCACCTCAATATCGAGTATCATCGGGGTTTCCAGAAGACCTGTGAGCGCATTCGCGCCAAGTATCCTGACCTCACCATCCAGGCTTGTGCCTCTGGTGGCGGACGTGCCAACTGGGGCGTACTGCCTTACTTTGATGAGTTCTGGGTATCAGACAACACCGATGCCCTGCAACGTATCTATATGCAGTGGGGTACCAGTTACTTCTTCCCTGCCATCGCAATGGCATCACACATTTCTGCTACACCTAACCACACCGTCTATCGTACTACCTCACTGAAATATCGTATCGATGTGGCGATGAGCGGACGACTTGGTATGGAGATTCAGCCCAAGAACATGAGCGACGACGAGAAAGCCCTCTGCCGACAGGCCATCAAGGAGTATAAGGAGATCCGTCCTGTGGTGCAGTTTGGTGATATCTATCGCCTGGTATCTCCTTACGACAAGCAGGGACTCGCCTCTATGATGTATGTGAACGAGCAGAAGACCAAGAGTGTGTTCTTCTGGTGGAAGACGGAATCGTTCCAGAACGAGCATCTGCCCCGTGTCAAGATGGCTGGTTTGGATGCTACTAAAATATATAAGGTACGCGAACTGAACCGCATCGACCTGAAACCAATGGATATCGAGGGTCAAACCTTCAGCGGGGCGTATCTGATGAATCACGGTCTGGAGATTCCTTATAACCTGAATCCGGAATGGTCACAGAAGAGTGACTGGAGCAGTCGTGTGCTTTTGCTTGAGGCAGAATAACTACAGGGCTTGATAATGCGACTCGTCAGCGAAAGCAAGTAGTTCTTTGTCACCTCGGCTGTCGCCATAGGCTGTGAGGTGATAGGTGTTGCGGTCAGGATAAAGGGCAAGAATGCGGTTCACCTTTTCCTGACCGTAACAGTTCTTGGTGAGGAAACGACCTGTGAGACAACCATCCTTGACTTCTATCTGTGTGCCTAACACCTTCACTTGAGGGAAAAATGGCTGCACCCAGTTGTCGATGCTCGCACTCACGATGAGCACATCGGCTCCCTCTTCCTGTGCTTGTGCTATTAGTTGGAATCCTTGGGGACGTATCAGAGAACGGCTATCAGCAACAAAACGCTGGCAAAGGGAATCAAAGGTTTCCAGATCCATCCCCTTAAAGAAATAGGAGAAGACCTTCTGCTTGGCCTTCCAGTTCGGATAAAGTCTCAGTTTCATCAGGACCAGCAGATGGGCATGACGCAGGAATCCCCTTACGAAGGCTGGTGTACCTTTGGCATAGCGAATAAATGCCAACAGGGTATCACAGGTAGTCAGTGTCCCATCGAAATCGAAAGCATATACCTTTCTCATAGTTTTGGACTGGGCATCTGGTCAATGATCTTCTTCACAAGCCACGACAGGAACAGCGTTGCCACGATATAAAGCAACAGACCTGCATACAGATCGTCCTGAATATACGGACGTACAAACACTTTACGCACCAACGGATGGGTGACGAAGATGGCAGCAGAGATGGTGCCCAACCAGACAAAAAGACTAAGTACACGCTCCGGCATTAGTTTCACCAAGGGGATGGTACCCCAAACAATGAGTGCAGGCACCCATAACCAGTTACCGAAACTTGAACTACACATAAAACAGAATGCAATAGCTAAAATAAGATTTACTGCCCAGGCTATTATCAGTGATGGACTTTTAGTAATTGTCCAGTCTTTAACCAGTCTAGGCTCGTATCGTGCCAGCACCAATCCCATACCGAATGGCAGCATGCCTCCAATGAAGTTATAACGCAAGCGCTCCAGTGTTACAGGATCGTTCTCAAAAGATAATTGGCCAATCCAACACAGCACAATGGCAGCCAGCATAACACCCCAATGGCGCCAACGATAGAATATCAGCCGATAGAGAATGTAGAGCTGAAGAGTAATGCTGAAATACCAGTATGGACCAGGCCAAACTACATGCGAAGGATCCTCGAACAGATTGGCAAACATTCCTAACATGCCAACCACCTCTATCCAAGTATAGCGATGTATGCCTAGGGTGATAGCATCGAGCATGATAAAGGCCACAAAGCCAACGATAAAGATACGGAACAGTTTCAGATAATTATAGCGTATGAAGCGCCACAAACCAATCTCTGGCAGTTTACCCTGCTCGTACTTCTTAACCAGTCCGTAACCGCTTAAAAAGAGGAATACTGGCACACCATAATGTCCGAAGAACGACACCAGATGCATGGGGAGCAGTTCATCAGGATTAAGAGTGAGATGCCAAAGTTCGTCAAACTTGAATTGTTGCCAGGTGTATTCGTTTTCTCGCACTATTCCCTTGAGCCAGTGGCAATAGTTGTGCAGCATGATGGCCAAAATGGCAACACCACGCATGGCAGAACACTCTTTTCTTGATAACAACTCTTTCATTTCTTCTTCAGTGTATTATAATCGGTTGTACCCTTCAGTATTCGAGGACGACTGGTATCGTACTCGGGTGCGATCACGTTGTACTCAGGACGGTAGGCTGGTGTGGATATACCGCCCAGATAAAGTAACAGATGGGGCAACACATCAGTCATCATCGGACGATCCTTGGCTTGCTGGATAGCCTGCCAGCCATAAGGATGGTTTTCGATATATTGCGGTGAGCCCCAGATCCAGAACGGAATCTCCATCTCGTTGCGAGCCAAGCGGTAGTCGATGTTAGCGCCATGCATACGTCCATACATGAAAGGTGAACCGTCGAAGATCTCCTCACCATGATCAGGCATATAGATGACCACAGCATCCTTGTCGATAAAACGCTGGGTGATGGCATTCATGATAGAGTCGTTGTAACGCACGGAGTTATCGTAGTCGGAGAGGATATAGCGCTGCTTGACGGAAAGTTCCGGACGATTGGCATTCTGCGGCGTGAAGAAACGACGGGCTGGCTGTGGATAACGGGCTCTGTATTCCACATGTGAACCCATCAGATGCAGGATGACCAGCTGATGCTCATCCTTTGTCTTCAACTGATCATAGGCCTTCAGCACCCCATCATCGAATTGGTAAAGGCTGGTGTTACGGGTATCAAACTGTCGCTGACTCATCTCTGGATTATTCAGGAAGAAACCTCCGCTAAAGTCATAGACAGCCTCTTTGGCCTTCGACTGGAACTGATTGGTGATAAAGGTCACATGAATTCACCACTGTCGCCAATCGCATGAAGTGACAGAACGTGCTTAAAGACAAAACTTGTGAGGTTCCACGGCGCCACCACATCTGTAAAGGGCACCAGACAGCCCTGCTCTGCCAGCTCCTGCTGGAAGGGGGTTGTGGGCTTATTATAGCCATAGAGCTGAGAGTGGTGCTTATTATAGCTCTCGCCGATCACCAGCACGATATTGGGCACCCGATAGCTGCAACTGTCGATCTGGATCTTGTCGCTGGCAGCTTCCAACTGTACCAGTTGGTGAGATGCCAGATGGTTGGCAAAGGCACTGAACGCCAATCGGTAGATAGGGACGTAGAAATTGGCCTGATCCTTTCTCGTCAGCTCGTGCTCCACCTGTCCGACGGTATCATAGCTGAACATACGGTGCATCGCCACTTTATTGTCCCACGTCTGTGAGACAGAGTCATAAAGGAACCAGGCTACAACCAGACCTAAGATGACTTTAAAACCTGTTACCACTGCCTTATTGACCTCTGGCAGTATCAGCTTCTGCCTGAGGTTCTCCAACCAGCAACGGATAGCTGTCCAAAGGATGTGAATCAGGATCAGCAAAAGCACCCACCCCACCTGAGATTTAATGACCTCCCAAGAGAGATAGCCCGTCAGGAACTCGCCCGCCTCCTGAGGCGTTGTCTCGCCCACCAGCATCAGCATTGTTGGAGTGAGGGTTGATTCAAAGCGCTCATAGCAGTACATATCCACAATGGCCACACCATAGAAAAGCACATAGAGCAGAGCCTTGACAAAGATACGGATCTTTCGGGGA
>ONNY01000109.1 GCA_900319305.1 uncultured Prevotella sp. | reverse complement strand
GGCACCATACAGCAGCGCCCGCAATGAGTATGCTGGTCGTGAGGCAAGAGTGTTTCTCGATGCCAACGAGAACCCCTACAACCAACCATACAACCGCTACCCCGACCCCCTGCAGTTGGAACTCAAAGCCCAACTCAGTAAGGTAAAGGGCATACCTGCCGACTGCATCTTCCTTGGCAATGGTAGCGACGAGGCCATCGACCTGCCCTATCGCTGTTTCTGCGATCCGGGCAAGGACAATGTGGTAGCCATCGAACCCACCTATGGCATGTATAAGGTCTGTGCCGACATCAACGATGTCGAGTATCGTCCCGTATTGCTCGACGACCAGTATCAGATTACCGCCAACAAACTCTTGGCTGCTACTGACGACCACACGAAGATCATCTGGCTCTGCACCCCCAACAACCCCACGGGCAACTGTCTGAATCGCGACGAAGTGGTAAAGGTCATCGAGCAGTTCGAGGGTCTCGTGATCGTCGATGAAGCCTACAGCGACTTTGCCTCACAGCGCAGTCTCCGTTTCGACCTGGCCAAATATCCCAATCTGATTGTACTCAACACGATGTCTAAGGCTTGGGGCTGTGCTGCCATCCGCCTGGGAATGGCGTTCGCTTCGAAAGAAATTATCGAACTCTTCAATAAGGTCAAATATCCTTACAACGTCAATGCACTCACCCAGCAACAGGCGCTAGAGGCATTGAAGCGCCCCATCGATGTAGAGGAATGGGTGAAGGTTTTGCTGCAGGAGCGCACCCGCATGATGCAGGCCTTTACCGAACTGCCCATCTGCGAGAAAGTGTATCCCACGGAGGCCAACTTCTTCCTGGCAAAGATGAGCGACGCTACCCGCATCTACAATTACCTCGTGGATCAGGGCATCATCGTCAGAAACCGCACCCGTGTGCAACTCTGTCAGAACTGCCTCCGCATCACCATCGGCACCAAGAGCGAGAACAGCGAACTCATCGCCGCCCTCCGCCAATATCAATAGTAGTCTTTCTAGCTTCGCGCCATCGCGGGTAGTACCGATCCATCAAAGCATGGAATCGGGCATTATGACTGGGCTCTAACAGATGACAGAGTTCATGCACCACCACGTGCTCAACGCACCACGCTGGCAACAGCAGCAGATACAGAGAAAAACAAATGCTGCGGTTCTTCACGTTGCAATAACCCCAGCGCGAGATCATACGTTTGTAGGTGACCGCCTGCGGACTCACGCCCATTACCTTCTTGTGTTTTTCTATCATCGGGGTTAACAACGCCTCCAGTCTTTGGCGAGCATTCTCCTTCTGAGCCTTTGTGTCCAAGGGCAACTGAGCAAAGAAATCCGCCCGTTTTATTCCCCTCTCCAGCGTTTTCTTGCGCGCCTTCTCGATCCACTCACGATGCTCGTCGATAAAGGCCTGCACCAGTCTTTTAGACATCCCGATCGGTGCCGACACATGCACATCGCCATTTTTCACGATCCGCATCGACAACCGCCTCGTCCACCGATATGTCACCTCTATAGCCATACCTTTAATTGCTCTACAACCACCTGATCTGCTGGTAACCAACCTACATTGTCGAGTTGATCAGGACTGAGCCATCGCGCCGCCTCGTGTTCCTTCAACGTAAGCGAACCACTATTCACATGACACCAATAGCAGTGCATAGTCAGATGAAATTGAGGATAATCCCACTCCACCGTCTTCACCAACCACTCAACGATGATCTCCGTTTCCAGTTCCTCCCAAATCTCACGCTTCAATGCCTGCTCAGGACTCTCCCCAGGTTCCATCTTCCCCCCGGGAAACTCCCAACCATCTTTATAATCGCCATACCCCCGCTGCGTTGCAAAGATACGGCCCTCCTTATCATGAATAATCGCTGCTACAACTTCAATCTGCTTCATTATCCTACAATAGAGCGCTTACCAATGAAAGAGTCCAAGTTCTATCATATAGTCAGGTCTTTATTGACTGCAAATATAGGTATAATTATTGAGAACACCAAAATTTCATTGTTATTTGTACAAGAATAAAGTCAGAGCAACAAACATCTATCGCAGTTTTGGCTTTATAACCATTTGACATTCAGCAAGTTTCGAACAAGAAATATAACAGGTGTTTCAGTTATTTCAGTTTCAGTTTAGTTTTTGAATCTTCAGTTGACAGTTGACAGTTTAATTGGGGGGGTATGGTACAGATGGCAGATGGCAGTTTTGTTGGGAAGAGGTAGGAACAAGAATATATATAGGTAACTATATAATATATTATATAATTATTATATATATAATATATATATTATATATATAATAAAATTTTTAGTCACAGTTTTCTAGTGCTCATGAGAAAACTGCCATCTGCCATCTGTACCACCCAAATAAAAAACTGATTTACTGATATCAAACACCTGTCTCCTATAAAACTGTCAACTGTCAACTGAAGAAAAATCACGCCCAACTAAACTGAAATCTGAAATCTGAAACACTTTAGTTAGGTTTTTCAACTACGTGCTTTTTTTCGTGTCTTTTTGGGCGAAAAATTTGCAAGACTAATGAATTTTTAGTACTTTTGCAGTGTCGGATGAAGAACTAAGAAACTAGGCTATTAAAGAGAAAATTTGCTAGATTTAAATCTAAAAATTGCGCGCATTAATGCTAGCAATATTTCCCCTTAATACCACTCTTTCGAAGTGTTATCAGACGGCAAAAGCGTTCTGCCAAACTTATTGACACAAACCCTTTTTTACCACCCGCGCGGGAGGATGATATTGGTGATGCCGTGGGCGTTTTTGAACAGCGGACTGATTTGGGCCTCGGAGAAGCCAGCGATGCCACAGCCGATCTTCGTGACGAAGAATGTCAGTTCGGGATGCGCCTCCGCAAACGCGATAAACTCATCGACATAGGGTACGATCGTCTCTACCCCACCCTGCATCGTCGGGATGCCGTAACTCTGTCCCTGAAGGCCCACACCCTGACCCCAGATGGCGCCAAACTTGCGATAAGCCAGGAGCGCAGCCCCGCCACCATGTGCGCCAGCCAGATTGCTGCCAAATACGAAGATCTCATTCTCACCGAGAGAGGTGATACGGTCTGGTGTAAATCGTTCTGCCATAATTGTAGAAATTAAAAGGGGCTCGCCGATAGCAGCGAACCCCTTGATATAAAGTTGAATGGATTACTCCTCTACGGCAGCCTGGGCGGCAGCGAGACGTGCGATGGGCACACGGAACGGAGAGCAAGATGCGTAGTTCATGCCGATCTTAGCGCAGAACTTCACAGAACTTGGCTCACCACCATGCTCACCACAGATACCGCAACGGAGGTCAGGACGTACCTCGCGACCTTCCTTCACAGCGAACTTGATGAGACGGCCGACACCCTTCTGGTCGAGTACCTGGAACGGATCTACCTTCAGGATCTTCTTGTCGAGGTATACAGGCAGGAACGATGCGATATCGTCGCGGCTGTAACCGAAGGTCATCTGAGTCAGGTCGTTGGTACCGAATGAGAAGTACTGAGCCTCCTCAGCGATACGATCAGCGGTCAGGGCAGCACGTGGGATCTCAATCATCGTACCGATCTCGAACTCTACCTCCATGCCGTACTCCTGGAACACTTCCTTAGCGGCGTACAGGATCACTTCCTTCTGCTGCTTCAGCTCATAGAGTGTACCAATCAGCGGAACCATGATCTCAGGCATCGGGTTCTTACCCTCCTTCTTCAACTCGCAGGCTGCAGAAAGGATAGCCTTGGTCTGCATAGCGGTGATCTCGGGGAAGGTGATACCCAGACGGCAACCACGGTGACCCAGCATCGGGTTGTTCTCAGCCAGAGATGCTACGCGGCGCTGGATAGCCTCCAGAGAGACGCCCATCTCCTTAGCCATTGTCTCCTGTCCAGCAATATCGTGGGGAACGAACTCGTGCAAGGGAGGATCGAGCAGACGAATGTTCACGGGCAGACCGTCCATAGCCTCGAGGATGCCCTTGAAGTCAGCCTTCTGGTAAGGCAGCAACTTAGCAAGCGCCTTCTCACGACCAGCAACGCTGTCAGAGAGGATCATTTCACGCATAGCGATGATCTTCTTATCCTCGAAGAACATGTGCTCCGTACGGGTCAGACCGATACCCTTGGCACCGAAGGCGCGAGCCACCTGTGCATCGTGAGGTGTATCAGCGTTGGTACGAACCTGCAACTTGGTGTACTTGTCGCAGAGGTCCATCAGTTCCTTGAAGTCACCAGAGAGCTCAGCAGCCTTGGTGGGAACCTCACCAGCATATACCTGACCAGTGGTACCGTTCAGAGAGATGTAGTCACCTTCCTTATAGGTTACACCGTCGATCTCAACAGTCTTGTCCTTATAACTTACGTTCAGGGCACCTACACCTGATACACAGCACTTACCCATACCACGGGCAACCACAGCAGCGTGAGAGGTCATACCACCACGAGCAGTCAGGATACCCTCGGCAGCAGCCATACCAGCGAGGTCCTCAGGAGAGGTCTCGATACGTACGAGCACCACCTTGTGGCCGTCCTCGTGCCAAGCCTTAGCGTCGTCAGCGTGGAATACGATCTGACCACAGGCAGCACCAGGAGATGCGGGCAGACCCTGAGCGATGACCTTAGCGGCAGCCAGAGCCTTCTTATCGAATACGGGGTGCAGCAACTCGTCGAGTTTCTGAGGCTCACAGCGCATGATGGCAGTCTTCTCGTCGATCATACCCTCGTGGAGCAGATCGATGGCGATCTTCACCATAGCAGCACCTGTGCGCTTACCGTTACGGGTCTGGAGGAACCAGAGTTTGCCCTCCTGAACGGTGAACTCCATATCCTGCATATCGTGGTAGTGGTTCTCGAGGTTCTCCTGAATCTGATTCAGTTGAGCGTAAGTCTCAGGCATTGCCTCCTCCATTGAAGGATACTTGGCAGCACGCTCCTCCTCAGCATCACGGCTGAAGCATACACCAGTAGCAGAGGTGTCGCCCATGTTACCGAATACCATGGCCATCACTGATACGGCTGTACCCCACTCGTCGGGGATACCTTCCATCTTACGATAGAGGATAGCGCGCTCGTTCATCCAAGAACGGAACACAGCGCAGATAGCGCCCCACAACTGCTCGATAGGATCGTTGGGGAAGTCCTTACCGGTGCGTTCCTTGATGGCAGCCTTGAACAACTGAACCAGCTTCTTCAACTCGTCAACGTTCAGGTCCTTATCCAGTTTCACGCCACGCTCTTCCTTCACCTTCTCGATGATCTCCTCGAACGGATCGATGTCGGTCTTGTTGACAGGCTTCATCTCCAGCACGACGTCACCGTACATCTGTACGAAACGACGGTAAGAGTCATATACGAAGTGAGGATTCTGGGTCTTCTTCACCATACCCTCAGCCACCTCGTCGTTCAGACCGAGGTTCAGGATGGTATCCATCATACCAGGCATAGAAGCGCGGGCACCAGAACGTACGGATACAAGCAGCGGATTCTCCTTGTCACCGAACTTAGAGTTCATCAGTACCTCAATGTGCTTCACGGCAGCCATCACATCGTCGTTCAGCAGTTCCATGATCTTCTGCTGACCAACCTGATAGTACTCATTACAGCAATCTGTGGTGATTGTGAAACCTGGAGGAACGGGAACACCAAGCAGGTTCATTTCGGCAAGGTTAGCACCCTTACCACCGAGTTCCTCACGCATTTTTGCATTACCTTCGGCCTTACCATTACCGAAGAGATAGACTCTCTTTTGACTCATAAATCAGTTATTTATTGAATGATTATAAATTGTTTTTTATTTAATTCCGCAAAGTTAATGAAATTCAGTGAGAAATCAAAGAAAAAAGAACGAAAAATAGAGATTTTGATATAATTTTCGTTTTTTTTGCTTTCTTATTCGTACCTTTGCAGTCTAAAAAATCAGATTATGGGAAGAAATAAGAAACCATTACCGCTCTTTGAGGGCGTGACGATAGAAGCCGTTGCCGCAGAGGGAAAATGTCTGTTCCACTGGCAGGAACTGGTGGTGTTTGTGCCGTTCTGCGTACCAGGTGACGTCTGCGACGTACAGATCCGTCGGAAGAAGCACTCCTTTGCCGAAGGCGAGGTGGTGAGGTTTATAGAATATAGTAAGGTACGCGCGACACCCTTCTGTGAACACTTCGGTGTGTGCGGTGGTTGTAAGTGGCAGAATCTGCCCTACGAGGCGCAGTTGAAGTTCAAGCAGCAACAGGTGTTCGACCAGTTGACACGTATCGGCAAGGTGGAACTGCCCGAGTTTAATCCGATCTTAGGCAGTGTGAAGACCCAGGAATATCGTAACAAACTCGATTTCGGCTGTGCAAACAAGCGTTGGCTCACCAGTGAACAACTGAAGGACGAATCGCTGGTGAAGAACACACCTGCCATCGGTTTCCACATCACGGGTGCCTTCGATAAGATCCTGCCCATTGAGAAGTGCTGGCTGATGGACGACCTGCACAATAAGATCCGCAATGAGGTGCGCAACTATGCCATCAAGAACGGACTGTCATTCTTCGACCTCAGGGCTCAGGTGGGGCTCCTGCGCGATGTGATCATCCGCAACTCGGCCACTGGCGAGTGGATGGTGATCTTCCAGTTCCACTACGACGAGACGGGTGGCGAAAAGGAGGCACTCGGACTGCTGCAGCATATCAACCAGAAATGCAACGACACCATCGGCGATCAGGAGATCCTGGTGTTCAAGGGCAAGGATCACATCTTTGAGACGATGGAGGATCTGAAGTTCAAGGTAGGTCCCAAGAGTTTCTATCAGACGAACACCGAACAGGCCTATCATCTCTACAGCGTCGCCCGCAACTTCGCCGCCCTGACTGGCAACGAGATGGTGTACGACTTATACACGGGGACAGGAACCATTGCTAACTTCGTGGCGAAAAAGGCGCGTCAGGTGATCGGTATTGAATATGTGCCTGAGGCCATCGAGGACGCCAAGATCAACTCAGAACTCAACGGCATCGAGAACGGTATGCACCCCGATGTGGTGAAGACCATTCTGAGGGCTGCCCCCCAGCGCATCGTGTATGTGAGTTGCAATCCAGCCACCCAGGCGCGTGACCTTCAGGACCTCGACGCCCAGTATCGTGTGGTGGCTGTTCAGCCTGTGGATATGTTCCCTCATACACCCCATGTAGAGAACGTGGTATTGCTGGAAAACAGAAATATTTAGGCGAAAAAACGAAAATAATAAGGATAAAATTTGGAAATTTCAGATTTTTTCCTTATTTTTGTGCCCATAACACCTAAAACAAGAAGTATTATGTTAAAGAGAACATTGTTTTTAATGGCGCTGATGATCGGTTTCACCAGCACTATTTCTGCTGAGGAGCAGGAGGTACAGAACACCCAACAGGAGAAGGAAAAGAAGACTATCGAACTTCCCCAGTGGGTGAAGAACATTAAGTTTAGCGGTTACGCTATGCTGCAGTATCAGGGACAGGATCCGGAAGGCAACCACTCTAACACCTTCAACCTGCGTCTGGCCCGTTTCATCCTCGACGGTAAGATCGGTGACTTCGACTGGCGCGCCCAGATTCAGGGTACCAACGCCACTGGTCCTGGTCAGCCCACCGTTCAACTCGTTGACCTCTATGCAGAATGGAGAAGATTCCCAGAGTTCAAGATTCGCGCAGGTCAGTTCAAGCGTGCGTTCACCTTTGAGAACCCCACGAACCCCATCACACAAGGCTGGCGTGGTTATGCTGACGTAATCAACAAACTCTCTGCTTTCGGTGACCGTACTGGTGAGCGCTCTTCTGGTGGTCGTGATATCGGTATCCAGTTCCAGGGTGATCTCTTCCCCAACGCCAATGGTCGTCGTGTGTTCCACTATCAGATTGGTGTTTACAATGGTGAAGGTGTGAATACGAAGGACTATGATAACCGCAAGGATATCATCGGTGGTATCTGGGTGATGCCTATCAAGGGCCTCCGCATCGGTGCCTTCGGATGGACAGGTTCTCGTGGTCAGATGCTCGATCCTATCACCAACAAGACCCGCAGCGTAGAGAAGAACCGTTATGCTATCTCTGCAGAATATGATTTGAACGGCTACACTTTCCGCGCTGAGTATCTGCACTCTCAGGGTTGGGGTTCTTCCTCTCCCGGTAACAACGTACGTGAGATTGACTACACAAAGGGTGACAAGGCCGATGGTTGGTATGTATTCGGTATCGTACCTCTGGTTAAGGGCAAACTCTTTGCAAAGGCTCGTTATCAGTGCTATCGCAATCAGAAGGAATGGGGCACTTCAGTGAACCAGGTAGAGTGCGGTTTGAACTACAACTTCACCAAGAATCTGGAGATTCACGCAGAGTACTCTCACGTGAACGACCGCAACCTCGCAGAGGGCAAGCACAACTACAACCTCGTGGATGTAGAACTTGACTTCCGCTTCTGATTCAGAACCCAAAGGGAGAACGAGAGGCTGACAACGATCAGCGCCACTCCCAACAGCCAATAGGCCACTTCATCGACCGTCATGGTGAGTATGTAAGCCGAAAGTCCGATCAACAGATGGACAACGCCATACTTCACGACGGTCGATGATTGTTTATACTGATATCGCCAACGGGCATAGCCGTTGATGATCAGACACTCTGCCAGATGAGCCAGCGTGATTGCCAGACCTGTGCCCCAGATACCCCAATGACGATAGCCCAGGACGACAAACACCACCAACGCCACATAATACGACGACTCCAGGACGAGATAGGTGAACGAGTAGCCACGCGCCAAAGTGATATACGCCACAGGCAGGGTCAGTGCCTTGAAGTACATCGCCAGCGCCGCCACCTGTGTCATCGCCACGATAGGCAGGAACTGACTACTAAGTAACAAAGGAATGAGGACAGGCAGGAAGATGATGAGCGACGTAAGCAAAGGCGCCATCATCAGGATCGACACCTCCGTCTGCTTGTTCACCATGAGGTTGGTGGCCGCCACATCCTGATTCACGGCAGAGAGACGCGGGAAGTAGTCGCTCTCCATCGCCGCAAACACCAAGCCCGCATAGGTAATGGTGATCATATAACCTGCATTGTAAAGGCCCACGACATCGAGCGAGTCGGTGACATTCAGGAAGGAACGGATGAACATCTCTGCCCCACTGCCCACGACACCAGCCAACGTGAAGGCGACTCCTAAGCGCAACATCCCAGAACCCTTGTGCAGCGAGAGGGTTCCCCAGCGCACAGGATAAAGTCTGAGGGAGTGACGAGCCGTGACCAGCAACGTAGCAAAGGCCATCAGATTAATGACGGGCACGATACCCGTTTCACCATATATATAATATATAGGTATAGAGATGACCAATGCCAACACCGCACAGATGAGTTGGATGAACGCCAGACTGCCCAACTGTCGGGTGGCTTTCAGGATGGCTGTCTCACCACCCGTCAGCGCAATCATCGCCACAGCGGGACCCAACAACACGAAATGCAGACTGTGGTTACCCCAATCAAAGGTAGTCTGACTGAGTACGGGTCCTAACACCAGCGCCACCAGCAGACCTAACAAAGCCGTGAGCAGACTCCAACCCCTGACCGTCTGTATCGAGGATTCCAACAGCGCCTGGTCAGCAGTCTCGTAATCCTCCGACAAATGGCGCACAGCACTCATAGAGACACCCAGATTAGTGGCTTGGAACAGGAACTGCGACGTAGATTGGAAGAGCGAGGCCAAACCCATGCCTGAAGGTGCCAACAGGATCGCCATCAGTTTGGTGCGCAACAGCCCCAGCACGAGTTGTAACCCCTGCACACCTCCGAAGATACCCGTGTATTTCAGAATATGCCGATAACCTTGATCCTGCGCTGTGGACATATTTGTCAGTTTTCAAGCGCAAAATTACAGAATTTCTTACGAATTTCCAAATTATTTTGTAATTTTGCAGGCGTATGGATAGTAAGCAACAAGAAATGACTCCGTTGGTGAGTTTCATCATCACCAATTACAACCTGCCCGTGAATCTGCTGAGCAAGTGCATCGACAGCGTGCTGGCACTCTCGTTGCGTCCCTATGAACGTGAGATCATCGTGGTGGATGACGGCTCTGACCTCAGTCCGATCAACGACCTGGTGGCTTATGGCGACGAGATCATCTACGTGCGTCAGAAGCATAGTGGTGTCAGCATCGCCCGTAACACGGGTATCCAGATGGCAAGAGGATGCTATCTGCAGTTTATCGATGGCGACGACTATCTGATACAGTCCGCCTATGAACATTGTCTCGATATCATCCGCTACAGTCAGGAAGTCGATGTGGTACTGTTCGACTTCACCCGTTCTGAAGGTCAGCAGGAGGCCACCTATAACGACAGTGAGAAGATGAGGGGGGCCGACTATATGCGCAATCATAATATCCAAGGTTCGGTGTGCAGTTGTCTGTTCCGTAAGGCAGCACGAGGCAGTCTCCTGTTCACCCCAGGCATCCAGTATGGCGAGGACGAGGAGTTTACGCCCCAGTTGCTGTTGCGTGCCGACTGTATCTGCTTTACTGATGCCAAAGCCTACTTCTATCGCACGCATGAGGCATCATCCACCCATCAGAAGGATGTCAGCAGCAAACTGCAACGTCTGGACGATGCCCTGACGGTGCTCCTGCATCTGAACAAAACTGCCGATACGATGCCTACAGATGAGCGCGTGGCACTACAAAGACGCGTAGCCCAACTCACGATGGATTATCTCTACAACACCATCATGCTGACCCGTTCGTCGGAGCAGTTGGAAGCCCGCATCGCAGAACTCAGACAGTATGGCCTCTTCCCCCTGCCCGATCGCGACTATACGAAGAAATATCAATGGTTCCGCCGTATGATCGACACCCGATTGGGACGTAAGATCATGCTGAATTCGCTACCCCTTCTTAAGCGCGAGAGATAA
>ONNY01000107.1 GCA_900319305.1 uncultured Prevotella sp. | reverse complement strand
TAGGCGAGAAATTTTAGAGCATCATCCAAGAAATATAAAATAGTACCTTTGAGGCTTTGCCTCGAAGATAGATATGCACTATCTTTGGCTTCGCCGAAGGTACTCACGTTCGGAAATACTCAAATAAATTTGGTATTTCGCTCACTTATTCGTACCTTTGCACCCAAATTTCAAAGATATGTCATACTTATTTTCATCAGAATCAGTATCTGAGGGTCATCCCGATAAGGTGGCCGACCAGATTTCAGACGCCATTCTCGACCAGTTCCTGGCTTATGACGAGAAGGCACGCGTGGCCTGTGAGACATTTGTAACCACTGGACAGGTGGTGATTATGGGTGAGGTACGCAGTGAGGTATATATTGACCTGCAGACCATTGCCCGCAATACAATCAAACGTATCGGTTACACCAAGGCAGAGTATCAGTTCGATGGTGACTCATGTGGAATCCTGAGTGCCATCCACGAGCAGAGTGCCGACATTAACCGAGGTGTGGATAACGGCAATGAGGACGAGCAGGGCGCTGGCGACCAGGGCATGATGTTCGGCTATGCCACCAATGAGACCGAGAGTTTTATGCCCGTAAGTCTTGACCTGGCCCACCTGATCATGCGCACTTTGGCAGACATCCGTAAAGAAGGTAAGGAGATGACCTACCTGCGTCCCGACTCCAAGAGTCAGGTGACCATCCAGTATAGCGACAATGGTATTCCCGAGCGTATCGACACCATCGTTGTCTCAACACAGCACGATGAGTTCGACAGCGATGACGAGAAGATGCTGGCCAGGATCAAGGACGACGTGATTAACATCCTGATTCCTCGCGTCAAGCAGCAGATTCATTCGAAGAAGGTGCTCGACCTCTTCGGCGACGACATCAAATACTACGTGAACCCCACAGGTAAGTTTGTGATCGGCGGTCCTCACGGTGACACCGGTCTGACAGGACGAAAGATCATCGTAGATACCTATGGTGGCAAGGGTGCTCACGGCGGCGGTGCTTTCTCAGGCAAAGATTCCTCGAAAGTGGACCGCTCTGCAGCCTATGCAGCCCGTCATATCGCCAAGAATATGGTGGCTGCAGGTGTAGCCGACGAGATGCTCGTGCAGATCAGTTATGCCATCGGCGTGGCAAAGCCCATGAACATCTACGTGAACACCTATGGCCGCAGTAAGGTGCAGATGAGCGACAGTGAGATTGCCAAGAAGATCGAGCAGTTGTTCGACTTGCGTCCGAAGGCCATTGAACGTACGCTGAAACTGCGCCAACCCATGTACAGCGAGACAGCAGCCTACGGTCACATGGGACGTCAGTCGGAAATCAAGAAGAAGACATTCACCAGCCACTACCACGAGACGAAGGTTATTGATGTAGAACTCTTCACCTGGGAGAAGCTGGATCGCGTAGAGGATATCCGCCAGGCTTTCGGACTGGCTTAAAGCATGATCATAGGAGATAGCATCCAGACAACGATTGAAACCACGGCGCCTGAGACGATCGTGGAAGTTCATCCGACAAAACCGCAGACGCCTTATCAGGTGCTGCGGTTATTGCCTAAGGATGCGACACCAGCCCAGCAGGACTCTGCCATCCAAGCGTGGTTGGAGCCCAGGGAGATCCGATATAGTGAACAGCCCGACACACTGCATCTGCCAGGTGAAGGTATCCCCAAGGACCTGAAGGCAGTGAATCTGCCCCAGTATTATCGTGAGAACTTCTTCTCAAACGACAGCCTCTACCACGAGGAACTCAGTGCACAGGAATATTACGGAATGGCAGGCGATCCCATACCCTACTCCTATGCCAACGATCATCTCGTCACAAGTCTGTTGATCATCGGCTTCTTGCTTATTGCCTTCACGTTTTCGAGGATGTCAAACTTCATCGTTGGACAAGCTAAGAACTTCATCCGCCCCTCCAAGAACAGTCTGTCATTATCCGAGACCAGTGGTGAGATCTACATGCAGATCATTCTGACCGGACTGACCTGCATCGTCTATGCCCTGCTCTATTATCTCTACGCCACAGAATTTCTGGCTTCGACCTATGTGACATCGTCGGAATATGCGTTATTGGGTATCTTCTTAGGGGTGTTTGTAGTCTATTACCTGTTGCGCTTCGGTCTCTACACGATGGTGAACAATTTGTTCTTCGATAGCGACAGAAATAAAAAATTCCTGACATCACTCCTCTACATATCCTCTTTAGAGGGCCTGCTGCTCTACCCGGCCCTGGCACTACTGGCTTTTATGCATCTTCCAGCACAAAATGCCATCTGGTACTGCATCATAGTGCTCATTTTGGTTAAAATAATGACCTTTTATAAGAGTTTTACCATCTTTTTTAAGCAAAATGATTTATTTCTGCAAATATTTTTGTACTTTTGTGCCCTCGAAATGGTACCTTTAATGACGCTCTGGGGCGGATTATCGGTAATCGTGGATATTTTGAAAATAAATTTTTAGGACACAATGATCAAGAAGATTCTGGTTTCACAGCCTAAGCCAAGCAGTGAGAAGTCGCCATATTTCGATATTGCGAACAGATTTGGCGTTGAATTAGTATTCCGACCCTTTATTAAGGTAGAGGCCATCACCTCTAAGGAATTCCGTGCACAAAAGGTGAGCATCCTGGACTATACAGCCATCGTTTTCACCTCACGTCATGCCATCGACCACTTCTTCAATATGGCCAAGGAACTGAGAGTGACCATCCCAGAGGACATGAAGTACTTCTGCGTGACAGAGACGATTGCCCTCTATATCCAGAAGTATGTGCAGTACCGCAAGCGCAAGGTGTTCTTTGGAGAGACGGGGCGTATAGACGACCTCGTTCCTACGATGGTGAAACACAAGACAGAAAAGTATCTGGTGCCGATGAGCGACGTACATAACGACAGCCTTTCCAACCTGCTCGACTCGAAGAAACTGACCCACAGGGAGTGTGTGATGTACAAGACAGTCAGCAACGACTTCTCTGAGGAAGAGGTGAAGAATTTCGACTACGACATGCTGATATTCTTCAGTCCTGCAGGAATCGAGTCGCTGACGAAGAACTTCCCCAACTTCAAACAGGGAAAGATCGCCATCGCCACTTTCGGTCCTACCACAGCCAAGGCTGCCAAGGAAGCAGGACTGCGACTCGACATTGAAGCACCTTCAGAGAAATATCCTTCGATGACAGGTGCCCTGCAACACTACCTGATCGAGAAACAAGGCTAAACAGCACGTACAAGATGGTGGCTCCTACGTTTAGCAAGAAGGAGCGCATCGTCAGCAAGAAGCTGATGGAAACGCTCTTTGAGAAGGGTGACAGTCAGGCGGTGACGGCATTCCCTCTTAAAGCAGTATATATGTCCATCGACAGACCGCAAGGTGGTGCCCCAGCCCAGGTGCTCATCAGTGTTCCTAAAAAACGATTCAAACATGCCGTTGACAGGAATCGGGTGAAACGTCAAGTTCGCGAGGCTTTCAGACACCATAAAGAGACCATCTACGGGCATATGGCAACCGACAGGCAATTACTCGTAGCATTCATCTGGTTATCCGACAGACACTATGTCTCAGCAGAGGTAGAGCAACGGGTGAGCAAAATCCTCCAGAAAATCGCCCGACAGTTATGAGATGGTTATCACAGTTTATCGCCAAACTATTGGTATTGCCGATCCGCTTCTACCAATATGCGATATCTCCACTCTTAGGCCCCTCATGCCGCTTTACGCCGACATGTAGCGAATATGCCAAGCAGGCCATCTTGAAACATGGTCCCATCAAAGGACTCGGACTGGCTATCTGGCGGATACTAAGATGTAATCCCTGGGGCGGTAGCGGTTACGATCCCGTTCCTTAGAAAGAAAAGAATTAAGATATAAGATTTTAGAGATAAAGATGAAGAACTTTGTTGAAGAACTGAAATGGCGCGGCATGCTGGCACAGATGATGCCTGGCACAGAAGAACTGCTCCAGAAAGAAATGGTAACAGCCTATCTGGGTACTGACCCCACGGCTGATTCTTTGCATATCGGACACCTGTGTGGTATCATGATGCTACGTCATCTGCAGCGTTGTGGTCATCGTCCCGTGATTCTCGTGGGTGGTGCCACAGGTATGATTGGCGACCCCTCAGGAAAGAGCCAGGAGCGCAACCTGCTCAACGACGAGACCCTGCGTCACAATCAGGAGTGCATCAAGAAACAGGTAGCCAAGTTCCTCGACTTCGAGTCAAAGGATGCCAATGCAGCCCTGATGGTGAATAACTACGATTGGATGAAGGACTTCACCTTCCTTGACTTCGCACGAGAGGTTGGTAAGCATATCACCGTCAATTATATGATGGCTAAGGAGAGCGTGCAGCAGCGTCTGAACGGTACGGCTCGCGACGGTCTCTCATTCACAGAGTTCACATATCAGCTGTTGCAGGGTTACGACTTCCTGTATCTCTACCAGCACTATGGCGTGAAACTGCAGCTGGGTGGTAACGACCAGTGGGGCAACATGACTACTGGTACGGAACTGATCCGTCGCACCCTCGGCAATGAGGTCGAGACCTTCGCCCTGACCTGTCCGCTGATCACGAAGAGCGACGGTAAAAAGTTTGGTAAGACCGAGAGCGGTAACATCTGGCTCGATCCTGCCCGTACCACACCGTATAAGTTCTATCAGTTCTGGCTGAACGTAAGCGACGATGATGCAGAACGCTACATTAAGATCTTCACTTCACTAGAGAAGGACGTGATCGATGCACTCATCGAAGAGCACAAGCAGGATCCTGGTCGTCGTGTGCTGCAGAAGCGCCTGGCAGAAGAGGTCACCGTATTGGTTCACTCCCGTGAGGCCCTCGATGCCGCTATCGAAGCCTCTAACCTGCTCTTTGGTAAGGCTACCAAGGAAGGACTGGAGAAACTCGACGAGCAGACCTTCCTCGACGTGTTCGACGGTGTGCCCCAGTTTGAGATCTCAAAGGACCAGTTAGGTCAGCCCGCTATCGAGCTGTTCACTACTGTGGCTCCCGTGTTCCCCTCGAAGGGTGAGATGCGTAAGATGGTACAGGGTGGCGGTGTCTCTCTGAACAAGGAGAAGATTGCTGACCAGAACCGTCCCATCACTGCTGAAGATCTGATCGATGGCAAGTATCTGCTGGCCCAAAAGGGCAAGAAGAACTATTACTTGTTGATTGTAAAGTAAGATAAATGAGTGAACTTTGCAACCGCATTTGATTGATTATTGGACGATGGTGTAATGGTAACACTACAGGTTTTGGTTCTGTCATTCCCGGTTCGAATCCGAGTCGTCCAACTACTAAAAAACAATTTCTAAAACAAACGAATTATGACAAATCTATTTTCATTAGAGGGAAAAGTGGCGCTTGTAACAGGTGCTGCTTATGGTATTGGCTTTGCAATGGCAGAAGCCTTGGCAAACGCTGGTGCGGAGATCGCTTTTAACTGTCGTGGACAGGAACACATGGACAAGGCTCTGGCTGAATACGAGGCCAAGGGCATCAAGGCACATGGTTACATCTGTGATGTCACTAACGAGGCCGATGTGCAGAAAATGGTAGCTGACATCCGTCAGGAGTTAGGCCATATTGACATCTTGGTCAACAATGCCGGCATCATCAAGCGCATCCCCATGCATGAGATGACACGTGAAGAGTTCCAGCAGGTGATTGATATCGACCTGGTAGGTCCATTCATCATGACAAAGGCTGTTATCCCTGAGATGATAGAGCGTCGTGAAGGAAAGATCATCAACATCTGCTCGATGATGTCTGAGCTGGGTCGTGAGACTGTATCTGCCTATGCAGCCGCTAAGGGTGGTCTGAAGATGCTCACACGTAACATCTGCTCGGAGTATGGCGAGTACAACATCCAGTGTAACGGTATTGGCCCGGGTTACATCGCAACCCCGCAGACTGCTCCGCTCCGTGAGCGTCAGCCAGACGGTAGCCGTCATCCGTTTGATTCATTCATCTGCGCCAAGACACCTGCTGGCCGCTGGCTCGATCCTTCTGAGCTGGGAGGTCCCGCTGTGTTCCTGGCTTCTCACGCCTCCGACGCTGTGAATGGTCATATACTCTATGTCGATGGAGGTATCCTGGCTTACATCGGCAAACAGCCCAAATAAACCAGAGGGCAGACAAAGAAAAAGGGGTTCCGATTGGAACCCCTAAATTTTTATTTACAATATCAAGTTTAGAGAGCATCAGCGAGCTCAGCGCCAGCCTTGAACTTAGCAACCTTCTTAGCAGCAATCTTAATCTTCTGCTTTGTAGCGGGATTGATACCCTCACGAGCGGGGCGCTCGTTTACGCTGAATGTACCGAAACCGATGAGAGCCACCTTGTCACCCTTTACGAGAGCGTCCTTAATAGCTGCAACTGTTGCGTCAAGAGCCTTTTTGGCATCTGCCTTTGAGAGACCAGCACCTGCTGCGATCTTCTCTACCAATTCTGTTTTGTTCATAATGCTTTTAATTTTAATGAATATTTAATAGTAATAACTACGGTTTTGTCGAAATTCTTGCGCAAATATAATAGAAAGTCTTGATTCAAACAAAAAAAAAAGAGTAAAAATTACTTTTTTAATAAAAAAAAATAGGATTTGGATGTATTTGGGCTCAAAAACGAGATATTTTTAGTAATTTTGCACCCAAAATAGAAAAAGATAGATTTTTTCATTCAGTAATCAGAACAAGGAGAAATAACGATGATGTTCCGCATACCCACAGTCACCAAAAACCTGCTGATCATAAACTTGATCGCATTCATTGCCACCTACGTTTTTCAGTTGCGTGGCATTGACCTTGCAGACATAGGAGGTCTTCATTTTTTCATGGCCAGCAACTTCCAACTATACCAGTTGGTGACCTATCTGTTCCTGCATGCCAACTTCATGCACATCCTGAGTAATATGTTTGGCTTATGGATGTTTGGCTGTGTCATAGAAAATGTATGGGGACCGAAGAAATTCCTTTTTTATTACATTACGTGTGGTATCGGAGCAGGATTACTTCAGGAAATTGCCCAA
>ONNY01000106.1 GCA_900319305.1 uncultured Prevotella sp. | reverse complement strand
TGCTGATAGTAACTGAGTGTCAGCGTGGGGCTGTAGAAGCCAAACTTGGGCGAAGCAGTGAGTGCTGCATTGTAACTCTCGAACTTGTCGAAGTTGCGGTTGGTCCACATCGTTATCTCTGTCCCCTCTTGGAACAGGTCACCAAAGGATAGGCGTATGTCCTTATTGTGGCTGTAACCTGCCGTGAAGTTCAACCACGAGTAGGTGACGTTGAGGTCGAGGTTCTGCTTGATGGTTGGGCGCAACAGGGGATTTCCACCTTCATACTGGTAACGATTGTCATACTGGGTGTTGGAATTAAGTTGATAATAACTCGGTCTGCTGATGCGCTTGTTATAACTCAGTTGGATGCCCCATTTGTTCTTTTGCCAGCCAACTGAGAGATTCGGAAACAGATCGTGGTATTTGCGACTTGGCTCGGTCTGGTACTGACCGAAAGAATAGTAGTCGGACGTGACGGCCTCGTAGCGAAGCCCGCCGTTGAGACTCCAATCGCCCAACTTCATCTTGTACTCGGCAAATCCCGCAACATTGCTTTCCTTGATTTCATCATTGGACGGAGCCACCACTTGCTCCACATTGTCATAGATGCCGTGGCTGTTGGAACGTGATATTTCCGTGCCTGCATTCAATTCGCCCTTCCATATCGGATAGGTCAGCACCAGTTTTCCGGCCAGCATATGGTTGCGGCTCTCGTTGTGAGTGGTCACGGTGCGGTCGGCCAGTTGCAGACTATGCTCAGTTGAAACACCGTCGCGAGTGGACTTCTTCCATATCCACGAGCCACCATTGAAGTCAATGCCCAGTTTGCCCGCCTTGCCTACATAGTAAATATTTGCAGCATGATGCGGACGGTCGGCAGCAGTGATGCCCATAAACTGATCAATGTTGCCTTCCAGCGTGTTGTTGCGTGTAATAGTTTGCTCACACATCGCCTCGCCTCCCTGATACAGCGAGCCATTCAGTTCATAGGAAAAACCGATGGAATTATCCTCGTCGAATTCGTAGCTGGCCCCCAGTTTCCCACCCATCTCGGTGTACCAAAAGGTGTTGGGTGCAGATTGGCGGATGCTGATATGATTGCCGTTAGCATGTGTGTCGGTTGTAATGGTATTATCCTCACTGTGACTTCCATTGGTAAACTCCAGCATGCCGAATACCTCCAGCCCTCCTTTGCGATGCTTCACGGTCACGTCATCGTAGGTTGTCAACTTGTTATTACGCTTCACCTGGCTATATGCCTCCACGCTCATGCCGTCACCTTGCCGTCGGATGGTCTTGATGCGAATGACCGCCCCGACTTCTGCATTGTACTTAGCACCTGGTGACGTAATCACGTCCACGCTCTTGTAATCACGTCCACGCTCTTGATGTCTGTGGACTTCAACTGTTTTAGTTCGCGAGCGTTCTGCACCTTCTTGTTGTTGATGTAAATCTCAGGCGTACCCTTGGCAAAGACGGTGAAGTTGCCATCACTACCCTGTACCTGTGGCAGCATCGACAGCACATCGTCAGCGGTGCCGACATCTTTCAGCAGTGAGTTCTGAATATCAATGGTCATGCCTCCCGTGGTCATCTTATATTGCGGACGTTCGCCCTTCACTACGACCTCACCGAGTGTCTGTGTGTCTGGCTGCATCCGTATTGTGCCAAGTTCCATGTTGTCGCATTGCTTGTAAATCGTCTTGTAACCGATATAGGAGATTCGGGCGATGATATTTGGCTGATCTATGGGAATAACAAATACTCCGCTCTCGTTAGAAACGCCACCGCTAAGCAGCGTGCTGTCAGCAGGGTTAAGAACGGCAATGTTAGCGTACGCTACGGGCTGTCCCTGTTCGTCGATGATAATGCCTGTCAGATGGCGGTCAGTCTTATGGGTACATTCCACATAAATCTCATGTTTTCCACTCTTGACCACACGGACAGGATAGAATCCAACAATCTGCAGGATGGCTTCAGGAACTGACTTATTTCGTATATGAGTCGTTACGCGGAAGTCTTCGAGTTCATCGTAGATAAAGGTGATGTTGTCATCAGTGGCTTGTTCTTGAATGTACTTCAAGGCATCGGAAAGGGGGATATCTTGAAAGGTTTGTGTGATCCTCTGTGCACTTGCAACTGATACAATGGCACACAATAATAGTATGAATGATATTCTTTTCATCATAGTAAGCGTTTTAGCAATCCTTGGCAGGGATGGCGGTGGTTCTTATGAATAGGGTATCATTCTCTGTCTGAATCTGTATCCACTCGAAGTTGTTCAGCATCTCTACAACTTTCTCCAGTGTATATTCAGGCTTCCATTGATAGAACAGTCTGAGACGGGGTGCATCTTCGTTTTGATAAATCACCTTGACGTTATAATAGCCAGAGAGTTCTTCGAAGATGTCTCCTAAAGGCACGTTGTCGTAGAGCTTGGGCTGTGGTGCCACTATCGTGTCAGGCTCAGCGAGTTGAGGACTGGAAGTTGAAGGCTGAGAGCTCTTGATGACCTTCGTCTCCTGTTCCTTTGGTGCGTTATAATGACTGACGATGCGGATGGCTGCATAAGCAATGCCTGAAAGCATGAGAATGCCCACAAACATTGCGGCGAACTTAAGGAGCGAATACTTTTCGCTTTTCACTTCTCGCTTTTCACAACTTAATCGTTTCCATTCGGCATCAATCATGTCATCAGTGACTTCCTTATCGGCACGGGCTGCATCAATGGCACTCTGCGTTTTCGACAACAGCATGTAGATTTCACGGCACTCTTCGTCGGCAAGTATCTCCTGCCATTCTTCTGCAGTATAATGCTGGGGCTGTTCCATCATCTGGAGCAATAAATCGGTCTTGTTCATACGCTCATTTGTTATTAAGATGTGTACGTAATTGATTAAGCGAACGGCGCAGATGCTTATAGACAGTGGTCTCACTGACACCTTGGCGAATGGCAATCTCTTTAAAAGTGACTCCATCGCGGAAATGCTGCATAATGATGTCGCGGCAAACGGGTGGCTCTAATTGGTTGATAGAGGTGTTCCACCCGTTCCTGTATCTGTCGGCTACGAATCACGTTCAGACATCGGTTTCGTACGCTTGTAAGCAGATAGTGCTCGGCTGTCTCTTCCTTCAGACCTTTTGGATCGTCGAGTAGATGGGCGAAGATGTCGTGCACTACATCCTTGCTCTCTGCATCGTCGTGAAGTAGTATGGTGGCCAGCCGATACATCTGACGGTAGCTCGGCATAATTGAAACAAGTTTCTTTTGCACTCGCTGAATCGCAATTTTCGAGTTTACTTTGATCTGTCATACACTCTTAATACACACGAAAACCGATTTACTAAACCCCTGATGACAATTTTTTGTGCAAAGTTACGGAAAACGGCACGAAAAAGCCATCGGCAGAGCCAGGAAATCGGGTGCCGAGGGTGCAGGTCTTAACCCAGGTTAAGAGTTTTTCTATTTATTGGAGAATGTGATTTCTTTGCGAATCTTGCAGATAGTCTTGGGGGTGACGTTAAGGAACGAAGCGATATCAGGGCATCATGGCCTCGATGGTAGCCTGAGACTTTTGTGGTCGAAATTATCGACCGCAAGAGGCAATTCCAAAAACGACCCACCGATTTAAGCATTGTTAGGAGGCTTGGCGGGTTCTAGTGGTGCAAAGATAGGTATAATATTATTATCATCCAAACTTTTGGATGTATTTTTTCAATTTCGCCAATCTTTTTTCCAAATCCTTGACAATATTCTATTCCACTTCATATCCTTTCACGATAATCATTGGCAAAGTTATGGAAAACTGCACGAAAAAGCCCTCGGTAAGCCAGGAAAGTGGCTACCGGGGGTAAAAATCTGAAAGTAGTTTCAGAGTTTAGGGATTTTTAAGTTTTAATACGTTCTGTTCGACTCTCTTTCCTTGTTGTCACGATAGACACCGTTCACTTTGTTGCGGCCAAAGTTATAGGCGATGCGGAACGAGACGGCATGGGAATGTATGTTATTTCGAGTATAGACACTATAGTCATTATATAAAGCGGTGGACTTAGTAATGTTCCAGCCAAAGGGATCACTGACTGAAGCAGAAAGTGTAAGACGATTATTAAGCAGCATATACCTGATGTCGCAACTGATGAGAGACATGCGCTCGAAGTGTACCATATGCTCATGATACGGGAAATAGTGGCTGAAGCGCAAACCGAGGATAAGCGTCTTGGAGTGGTTGAGCATCCACGTGTTATTCAATTCCAATTTTCCGCTCCAGCTGTTATCATCCTTGTCTTTGAAGTCGGCAATATTGGATTTCGCATCGGTATAGAAAACTTCACCGCCGACATTCACGCCCCACCAGCCGAAGAACGAGCGGTTATAGGAGGCATACAGGCCTGTCTTGCTGTTATTGATGCAGTTCTCGGGGATGGTGTACTGACTACCATCAGCGTTGAACCGGGTGACGTAGCCAATAGAATTGTGGTTATAAGAGTGATACAACACGGCGTAGGCTCCTTTGAAACTGTAGATGATTTCGGCATTGTGCGCAAGACTAGATCGAAGGTCGGGATTGCCAGACACGTAATCGCTAGTGGTTGTGTAGTAGCGGAATGGATTGAGGTCGGCAAAGTTCGGACGTGTAATACCCATTGAATAAGAGACAGAGAAGCGACCGATCTTCTGATTGTTCCAGCTGAGATTTACGGACGGAAACAAATATCCGTAGCTATTGTTGTGGCTTTCGTTGCCAATTGTTTGCCGCCCCTTGACATCTGTATGCTCATAGCGAAGTCCGAGTTTCCCGAAAAGAGATTTAGTAAAACTCTTCTCCACACTAATGTATGCTGCAACAGTATTTTCGTCATAATCAAATCCGTTGCTTTGCATTGGATCAATTTCCCATTGGTTGTTGATGTAGCGATTCACAGTTAAGGATGTCTTGTTCCCAATGCTCGTATATGCCAGTCCAGCCTCCATTTTGAAACCATCGAAAGGAAGCACCGCATCCAGTTTCGCGGAATGGATGTGATACTTATTGTGGGCATCGTCAGTAAGCCGTACAGTCTCATCATTTCCTGTTGTGGTCACATCGGTAAAAGACTCTGTAGATTTGTTGAAATAGTTATAAGTCAGGCTAAGTATCTTTCCTTTTGAATCCAAAAGCCAGTCGGAAAACGCCGTCAAGGTAAGCGCATTATTAGGACGCGACGGTGAATTGTTATATGAGTTGAAGCAGGTGCCGTTGTCAATCGTCACATCCGTAAGTTGACTTTTCAGGCGAATTCCGTTGGCATTGACAATAGCTCCAACACTTAATCGGTCGGAGAACTTGTATTTGAACAGACCATTGACACCGAACAGCCTGTTAGTGAAGTCAGTTCGACGATTGGAGGTCTTGATGTGGTCAATGAACGTATAAGTACGGTCAAGGTCATTGATGCCTTTAGTATCTGTCCAACTTGCATCTGCCGACAATTCAACTTTTCGGGTTGTATGTGATATATTTCCACCTAATTGGTAGCAGAAATCCTCTTTAATTATTCCGCGTCCCCATACGTTACCCCGAGTTCCTAATGACTCGTTACGTGTGACGATGCTGATATATGCGACATTCGTGCCTGCTGCATACTTTGCAGGGGGAGTAGTCAGCAATTCAATCTTTTCAATACCAGATGCCTGAAGATTTTTAAGTTGTAAGGCAATGGCTTCTTCAGACATTTCCAGCAGCCGACCATCGACAATATATCTAACGGATGATTTGCCTGCAACGGTCACCAAGTCATTTACTACTGATACGCGTGGTATTCTGTCAAGAACCTCAATACCATTCAGTCCTTTGGCATAGATATCGTTTCGTGTCAGGTAAACGATGCGGTCAGGCGATTGTTTCAGCACTGTCCGTTGTCCCACAACTACGACCTCTTTCAAGTTCTGTTCCTGTTTCCACCATGCTGTGGAATCATTTTCTTCTTGCGCGAAAAGGCACATGGGGAGTAAAGCCATCCCCAAAATGGCTTGCAAAAGTCTTTTCATATTCTGTGATTATTTGTTATTGAAATGCTTTCTCCTTGCCCTGTATGAAGAAAAATCCTCCACCAGACTTATCTCGTTGCAGTCCTATATATATTGTCTCCCCGTTATTCACTATTTGAAGCGAGGTATATTGACCGTCATTGCCTTGATAGTCGGAGAAGTCCTTTGCCCGTGGCTGATCTTTGGCTATGGCCTCGGCTATCTGCTTGATGATTTCGGGATTGTTCTTGACAGTCAGACCACGATAGTAGTTGCCATTGCTCTTGTAGATGGAGATGGTCACACTCTTATTGTTGTTGTATCTGCCGTCGAAGAGGTTCTCCACATTCAACTTGGGAGGATTGGCATAGATGCTGACAGCACTGACTATGCACAGTAATAATATAAATAGGCGTTTCATCATCTTGAGTTATTTATGTGGTTCATAAACAGTTCTACCTTCGCTTGCTCCGTAGCCCTCTGCGTTTCCACCGTCCGCATGAACTGTTCCATTCTGGCAACATCCGCTTCGGCGATGACTTTGGCCTTTTCACCACTGATCTCAGTGCCTTCCACGTATGCGATGCAATCCGTCTCGTTTGTAATGTGGTTTTGCAGAAGGGCGATGCTGCCTATCAGGATGGCCACACATGCAGCAACATGCCAGCCCCAAGTCAGGAACAAATGCTTTTTCGGCATTTGGAAATTGACAGACCGAGATATGCCCATCATTGTTCTGGTTTCACTTATCAGCGGTGAGTCCAGTCCGGACTGCATCAGCACATATTCCAGTTCCGTCTCTTCCAATACCGACAACTGGCAGTCTATATAGAGCCGACAGAGTTGTTCGGCTTCTTCTACAGTGATATGTCTTGTGTACTGTTTCATCTATTCAATTTATTATATGTTTCACGCATTTTCTTTCTAATTCGGCTCATATTCATCCTCACAGCTTCAACGGTCATCGAGAGCTTTTCGGCAATCTGTTCGTATTCCATTCCTTCGTGAGTGACGAGGTTAAAAATCTCACGTTGCTGTGGAGTCAGTCCCTTTTGCAGTAGCGTTTCAAGATGTTTCAAATCCTCAACATCCATATTATAACCTTTTGTTTCGTAGGCACTGACGGTATCAATCGGGATAGATTTGGCTTTCCTTAAGTGGTCTATGCAGACGTGACGCAGCACGGTTACGAGTTTATTCTTTGCTTCAGATGTGGTCTCGACCTTGCTCCCATTCCTCAGTTTCAGCCATGTGTCCTGTAGTGCATCCTTGGCATCCTCATCGCTTTCCAGATAATTCAGGGCGATGTGGTGCAGCTTGTCGCGCAAGCCAAGAAACGAGGATGTCAGCACGTCGATTTCCATATACTTCTACTAATGATACGATTGAAGACACGAAACGTAACAAGGGATAGTTGTTTTTATCTTAGTCCAAAGATACGGGAAACCGCACAAAAATCCCTCGGCAAAGCCAGGAAATCGGTTGCCGAGGGTGAAGGTCTTAACCCAGGTAAAGAGTTTTTCTATTTATTGGAGAAAGTGATTTCTTTGCGAATCTTGCTGATAGTCTTGGGGGTGACGTTAAGGAACGAAGCGATATCCTGCAGGTTGAGATGCTTTACGATGCCAGGACAACGCTGCATCAACAGATTGTAGCGTTCATAGGGCGTGGCACGATGAAAGTCCTGATAGCGTGCTTTGAACTGGTTGAGCATGTGCTCACCTATGGCGGCACGCAGTTCCATGTTCTTGATGCTCCGACGGAAGAACCCAAGCAGTTCCTCACCGCTAACCCTCCACACACGACAGGGCATCATGGCTTCGATGGTAGCCTGAGACGTTTGGCCAGACAGGACACAAGGATAGTCGGCTACGAACTCGCCTTCGAATGAGAACCAAGTGAGGTGGTCGCGCCCGTCGCTGAAGCCTCGTGTTATGAATTTGAAGCAACCGCTCTCCACGAAGGCAAACCAACGTGCAGGATCGCCCTCGCGCTCCAGTTGTTCACCCTTGCGGTATTCCACCATCTTGCCCTCTTTCTTGCAGAAGTCAAGTAGTGCCTGTAAGTCAATGTCATTATCTGATTTCCTGAATTTATGTTCCATCGTCCTATAGATTTGCTACGGGACTTGTCGTAATGAACTCATTTTACCCAATCCTCTATTTCTAGGTCTTTTATATGGCTAAAATGCTTCACATTGTGCGTCACTACTGTAAGCCCAGCAGCCTTAGCTGCACAGCCTATAAGCAAATCAAAGTCCTCTATGGGTTTACCTTCGTTCCACAACGCTACTCTTTCTTTAGCGAAAGTCTCCACGCAATCTTCAAAAGGTAAAACATTCATCTCCTCAATGAAGGCTTGGGCCAATTTCAGGTTCTCTTCTACACGATTACTTCTATATGCCCCAAAAAGTAATTCTGCGACAACAATCTGAGAAATGAAACACTTATCTTTTCCTACCTCTTCCATTTTGTTTGCAACATCACGGTTACCCCTGAAGATTGCTACACAGGTACTTGTATCAAGAAGATAGCCTTTCATAACTCGATATCAATATTGTTAGAAGTTCTGGCGCTGCGTATGTCATCAACAATCTCGTCAGCAGTACGATCATCTTCCCAGGCGCCCACAAATCGAGTAGCCCATCCTGCATCTTCCTTTGTCTTTTTCGCAGGAGCAAGCCCTTTCACATATTTAAGAACCTTAGCCAACAACGTTTCATCGTTAGCTATTTCGCCCATGGCGCGGTATATCTCCGCATTCAATTCTAATGCCGTCATAATTCTATTTTTTTTATTTCTGGCGGCAAAGATAGTGCAAATCGAATGAAACTATCATCGCCTCATTTTGAGGCAAAGATACAACTAATATTTTAAACTTGCAAGGAAACATAGCAAAAAAGAAATAAGGGCAGCGTCGGTTCTAAGCCGACAACTGCCCCGAAAAAGCAGGTTGTATTATTTAAATCGTCCTTTTGTATCATTACCAGCACCTTGTCCGCGATACTTGCTCTTGGCAGGATTGAAGTTGTAGCGCACAGTAAGTTCTAAATTGCGGGTGTCTAGTCGCTTGTCAAGGTAGATTTCGCGGATATCACTATAGATAGTTGCTTTCTGTCGGATGCTTGCAAAAAGATCAGTGCAGGCCAGTTTGACAGTAAGGCGGTCATTCCAGAAGGCTTTATATAGACTAATGTCGAACTGCCATGACTGTGCGAGGTGTATGTTTTCGGTATCGCCAGCCGAACGCCATGAGAAATCCGCATTGAGCCATGAGTCAAAGGGCAGGTTGACAGCGTTGTTAAAACGAACGATAGTCATCGGGCTATTCATCTTCTTGGTCTCGCCACGGTATTGCACTTCGAGGTTCTGCATCTGCGTGGCCACCATTAACTGCGGATGATACTTGCCGAAAGCTGGTGCAACCGAGACCATCAGGGAGAGGTTGTCATAGCCAGGGGCGTTGTCCTTACGAAGCAGGGCAATAGTCGGGTCGCCCTTATAGGATGAATAGGAAGTGATTATATAGTCGTGGACGCGGGCATAGTCAATCATTCCCGTAAGCCACTTGTAGTTGAGTGCCAGTGAGAAGTTGTCACGATACGACGGCTTCAAGTAGGGATTACCGCTCTCGTAGGTGTAGCGGTTGATGTACTTGACGTTGCCGCTGAGTTGGCTGAATGCCGGACGGTTGATGTTGCGCGAATACGAGAGTCTGGCACGCACGTTCTTCAAGGGATACATCAGCATCAACGAGGGGAAGAGGTCGCTGTAGGTACGGCTCTCGTCGCCCATCTTCACACCGCCCTCATAGTAACGGCTGTCGAGGTATTCGTAGCGCAGTCCAGCTATGAACGTGAGTTTGTTCAGCCGCTGCATCAGTTGAACAAAAGCCGCCGTGCTGTTCTCTTCAATCTTTGTGTCGCTGGCATCGATGATTCTTTCCACGTTTCCGAACACGTCGGTACGGTGAACGTAACTGCCCTCGGCACCAATCTCCAGTTTGCCTTTCCAGAGTGGATGACCTGCCACGAACTTGGCGGCATAGAGGCGGTTCTTCACGTCGTTGCGGGTGGTCACGGTACGGTCGTCCCCCTGCGTGGCATCCTCAAAGGTCTGGCTGTCGGAGTTCTGCTTCTGAAACAGCACGTCGGCGTTGGCATCGAGTGACCATTTGCCAGTCTGCCCAGCATAATAGCCACTGATGATGTGCTGGATGTCGTCGCCGTCCACTTTGCCACGACCCTTAATCTGGTCGTCGGTCTGTTTGTCAATGAACATGGTCGTGAAGTAATCACTCGTCTGACTGTTGGGGCGCGAGGTCAAAGTGTAGGTCATACCTATGGAATGCTTGTCGTTCAGCATATAGTTGAATCCAAGTTTTCCAGCCAGCATCTGGTTCTTGTTATAGTAGTGCATCAGACTGCTCTGCTGATAGTGGCTCTGCAAGTAGGTGTCCTGTCGGCTGTCGTTGGTCTGACGGCTGCGGCGGTTCTCGTATTCCGCCATACCGAAGATGTCAAGTCCACCAGTGCGGTAATTCATGTTCAGTTCCTCTAAGCCATAGACGTAGTGGTTCACGCCCGCCACCGTGCGACTGTTGAAACTGAAGCCCTCACCAACGGGACGAATGGTTTTGATACGGATGACAGCATTGACCGTAGCATCGTATTTAGCTCCAGGTGTCATAATCACATCTACGTCTTTTATTTGATCGCTGCTCAATTGGTCGAGTTCACTGGGGTTGCGCATCTGCCTTCCATTGATATAGATGAGCGGAGTACCACGGCCAATGACCTCAATATTTTCTCCATTACGAAGTACACCTGGAATCTGGCCAAGCACATCGTTTCCTGTCCCCATTTTAGCAAGATAGCTTCCTTCAACGGTAGTCACAAAGGCATCGTCTTTCATTCTAACTAGCGGACGTTGACCTTTTACTTCCACACCATTCAACTTGTAACTATCGGGATGCATTCGGATGGTTCCAACATTATCTTTATCGCATAGCCTATAAATGGTCTTGTAGCCAACGTATGAGATACGAATAAGTGTTTTTTCTTGTTCGTAAGGGATAGCGAAATAACCACTCTCATTAGATACGCCACCACTAAGCAGAGTAGAATCGGCAGGGTTAAGCAATGCTATATTGGCATAGGCTACGGGCTGGCGATTCTCGTCGATGATGGTGCCTGTCAGATGGCGGTCTGTCTTGTGGGTACATTCCACATAGATCTCATGTCTTCCACTCCTTACAACACGGACAGGATAAAAGCCAACGATCTGCACTACGGCATCGGGGATGGACTTGTTTTGTATATGGGTTGTTACGCGGAAGTCTTCAAGTTCATCGTAGATAAAGGTGATGTTGTCATCATTGGCTTGTTCTTGAATGTACTTCAAGGCATCGGAAAGGGGGACATCCTGAAAGGTGTGGATGGCGGTGGTTCTTATGAATAAGGTATCATTCTCGGTCTGGATCTGTATCCACTCGAAGTTGTTCAGCATCTCCACAACTTTCTCCAACGTATATTCGGGCTTCCATTGATAGAACAGGCGGAGACGGGGGGCATCTTCGTTTTGATAGACCACCTTGACGTTATAGTAGGCTGAGAGTTCTTCGAATATCTCTCCTAAAGGCACGTTGTCGTAGAGTTTGGGCTGTGGTGTCGCAATCGTGTCAGGCTCAGCGAGTTGAGGACAGGAATTTGAAGATTGAGAGTTCTTTACGACCTCCGTATCCTGTTCCTCTGGTGCGTTATAATAACTGGCGATGTGGATGGCTGCAAAGGCAATGCCTGAGAGCATGAGAACGCCCACAAACATAGCGGAAAACTTAAGGAGCGAATATTTTCCGCTTCTCACTTCTCGTTTTTCTTCACTCAGTCGTTGCCATTCGGCATCAATCATGTCGTCAGTGACTTCCTGATCGGCACGGGCTGCATCAATGGCACTCTGGGTCTTCGACATCAGTGTGTAGAGCTCACGGCAGTCTTCGTCGGCAAGTATCTCCTGCCACTCTTCTGCAGTGTAATGCTGGGGCTGTTCCATCATCTGGAGCAATAGATCGGTCTTGTTCATACGCTCATTTGTTATTAAGATGTGTACGTAATTGATGAAGCGCACGGCGCAGATGCTTATAGACAGTAGTCTCACTGACACCCAGACGATTGGCAATCTCCTTAAAGGTGATGCCGTCGCGGAAATGCTGCATGATGATGTCGCGACAAACGGGTGGCTCTAATTGGTCGATTCCCTTATACAGGGCTTTCAGTTCTTCTTCTAACCGTTCCGTCGGTGTGATGGTCGTGTCGAGGTCAAGAAGGTATAGATGCTCTACGCGTTCTTGAATCTTTCGGCTACGAATCATGTTCAGGCATCGGTTTCGTACGCATGTAAGCAGATAGTGCTCAGCTGTCTCTTCTTTCAGCTCTTTTGAATCGTCGAGCAGATGGGCGAAGATGTCATGCACCACATCCTTGCTCTCTGCATCGTCGTGAAGAAGTATGGTGTGAAACAAGTTTCTTTTGCACTCGCTGAATCGCAATTTTCGAGTTTACTTTGATCTGTCATACACTCTTAATACACACGAAAACCGAATTACTAAACCCTTTGTGGCAAGTTTTTTGTGCGAAATTACAACTTTTTTACGAAAATGCCCTTAAAGACACACAGCGCCCCGAATAATCTTTCAATCATCCGGGGCGCCGTAGGGGATTAACGATCACTTACACATGATGCCTCGTTTAGAGTGCTCAAGGAAGGTGATGATGGTCTGGATCTCAGGGCCGTCGGGCACCTGATCCTTGATTTGATTGATCACATCAAACACACTAGTCTTTCCATGGAAGAGCAGACGGTAGGCATTGGCGATGTGCTTCTGCACCTTCTCGTCG
>ONNY01000104.1 GCA_900319305.1 uncultured Prevotella sp. | reverse complement strand
TCCGTATGGATGATGATCCGGGCTTTCGAACAGATCTCACGACAGGCGCGACAACCCGCTTTCAGAAAGTCGGTGACGGTATCCCAGTTCTCATCACTTATAGGATCGAGTTTTCCAGTAGGCCACAACAGGCCGTTGGTGATCTCGTTACCCACTTGTATCATATCGGGGGCCACTCCGGCCTTCTTCATGGCCTGCAACACACGACGGGTATAGGCATACACACTATCAGTGAGCGCTTGTCTGTCGGCTTGCTGCCAGGCATGAGGGATGAACTGCTTCCCTGGGTCTGCCCAGGTGTCACTGTAGTGGAAGTCGAGCATCAGCTGCATACCAGCCTTCTTCACCTGTCGGCTCAATTTGATGACATAGGGCAGATCCTGGCAGACACCCTCGTCCTTATGACCGTCTGGTGCGTTGGCGGGATCTACGAAGAGGCGCACACGGATGGCATTCCAGCCCTGTTGCTTGACAAAAGGCAGGAAACTCACCTTCCGACCGTTGAAGTCCTTATAGACTGTGTGTTGTGCTTCGTATGACGGCAATAGCGACACGTCACCGCCCAGCAGTTTCTTCGGCTGGGCGATGATGTTCGTATATAGTGCCATCATTATTCCTATCAAGAGAAGTCTTTTCATAGGCTAATAGGCTAAGATCAGATATTGGAACGGTGCCAGCTCAAAGTTCGTATCGAACTTGACGTGCTGTCCTGTCACCTCATCATCCGCTTCACGGCCTACCCAGTTCTCTGGAACCTGAATGGTCTTCGGCTCATTTCTGACATTGACGAGCACAAGGAATCGCTCTGCCGCATCGGTCTTCTCAAACACAAGCACATCCTTGTCAGGGTAAGTTATCAGTGTACCTTTGCGTAAGGCGGGATGTTCGTTATAGAGTCTGATCAAAGTCTGATACTCCTTGTAAATCTTAGGCTTGGCCGTCCAATCCACAGGCACATACTTGAAGAAGTTGATGGGCTCAGGATAGCCTACCTCCTGTGAACCGTAGATCAGGGCACCGCCGTGAGGGAAGATGCTGGCCACATAAGCAGCCATTGCACCGCTGTCGTTGGTGAACTCCTTGCAAGGCGTAGCCTCGGTAGAATGGTCGTGGTTGGTGGTGAAACGCAGTTTGACCTTACCTGCGGGCAGACTGTCGTATTCTGCCTTGTCAGCCTTGATGAGGTCAGAGGCAGGAGCTCCTTTCCAAACCTTCACGAGCTCATCTTTATAGTCCCAGCCGTAGTTCATGTCAAAGCCGCCTACGGTGAAGTTGTCTGAGTGCTTGCCTTCTGCAAGCATCACGATCTTACGGTTGCCGGCAGCAGCACGGAGTTCATCGATGGCATCCTTCCAGAAGTCGGCAGGGACACCGTCTGCCACGTCACAGCGAAATCCGTCGATGCCAACTTCCGTGATCCAGAACTTCATCGCGTCGATCATTGCCGCGCGCATCTCCTTATTATCATAGTTTAGGTCAGCCACATCTTCCCAGTTCCAGGGCTGTGGGCAGATAATGGTGTCTGCCTTTTCATCACGAGTGTACCAGTCAGGGTGTTCCTTCACCCACGGATGATCCCAAGCCGTGTGGTTCGCCACCCAGTCGAGAATCATTCCCATGCCATGCTCATGACAGGTTTCGGTAAGTTTCTTAAAGTCTTCGATGGTACCAAACTCTGGGGCAATGGCCTTATAGTCGCTGATACAGTAGGGAGAGTTCTTGCCTTTCTCGATGCCGATGGGGTAGATGGGCATCACCCACATCACGTTTACGCCCAGGTCGCGGATCGAGTCGATGCGGGCTGTTACGGCATTCAGTGAATTCTCTGGTGCAAACACACGGGGATTTACCTGATACATGGCGATATCCTCCACGGCAGGCATCTCGAATACCTGTTTTGTCTCCTGTGTCGGCTTACAGGCTACGACCGTTGCCAATATGGAAAAATAAAAAACAAGTTTCTTCATGAGGGATAAGTCTTTAATTGTGTTTGGAAAAAGCAGGCGGGTCGTTTTGGTAAGCGGCCCGCCTGAATTATTTGAAAGAGGGGTTGTCGGCTTATTGCTTTGTGATGACAACCTTGTTCTTGCCTTCGTACTGGATAAAGAGTTGAACCTTATACTTGCCTGATTCTGCAAGCTCTAAGTCCGCACCGTTGTTCTGTGTCAGATCATTATAGGCCTTGGAGCTTCCATTGCCACCCCAGCTGACAGATCTTCTGTTACTTCCCATGCACCAGTCTCCTTGTTGTAAGTCATATCAACATCGGTGTCCCAGTTACCCTTGACAGTACCGATGATACTGATATTCTCAACCTTGGTTACTTTATAAGTCATGGCTGCAACATCGAGGTCAATCTGATAGAATCCAGCACCTGGATCAGGACAGTTAGGACCACCATCCTCAGTTAGCTTGTTTTCACCAGCGTACTCAAGATCATTATCCCAATTGTCGGCATTAGGCTTGAACTTAAACTCGCCGTCAAGCAGGTAGTATCCCTGATACTTACCAGTGCTTGGTGAACCGTGGAGTGCGTTGGAAGTCTTCCATTCGCTGTCATTGCCAATCTGGTAGAAGTACTCGCCAAAGTTGACACCCTTGCCACTCCATGTCTGGTTCATCATGTCGAAGCTGATCAGATAGTACTTCACGTTATCCTCCTTAGGAATCACGAGGTTACCACCAGCATTGTGCAAAGCAAACTTACCTTCCTCATCGGATGCAGTAAGACATTCGTCCCAAGTACCGATACTGGATTTTGGAGCAACCTTGAAGTTGATGTCCTCAGTTACCTTTTCTGCAGGAATCAGAATCGTGAAGATAGAATTGTCGTATGGATCCTCACCGCCATTCGAGAGCTCATAGTCGGTGTTATTGATATCCCAACCGTTAAGCGTACCAATGACGTAGTAAGCTTCATCGATGAAAGGAACCTCTGGTGTGATGGTCAGTGTGCACGTACCAGCATCTACGTAGGCACCCTGGCCGTCGATCATCACATCGGCATAGACATGCGCATCAATGTTACGGGCAACGGGACGCTTGCCATACGCGTCAGCTACCAGTTTCTGCAGCACATCCTTTTCAAAGTTACCCTCAGCGTCGATAGCTTTAATCTCATCACCTTCAACACCATTAATCGTAGGCACGAAACGGACGTGGTCGATTTCTGCACCAACAGCGCCTGTGAGAGAGATGATCTTCACAAGACTTTCAGATGTATTCAGGTCAACGGGGATACCGCTGGCTGTGAAGTCCGGGATCGTGATGGGCTCCTCCTGAGGATAGGTCTGCTGAGCTGCCCAGTCCTTGTAGTCGTCGCTACAGGCTGCCATAAGCAGCCCTGTTGTAGCGAGTAACATATATGATAATATCTTTTTCATATTTTTACAAAATTAGGGGGTTAGTTACTTAATCTCACCGGTATCATTGCCACCAGCATTACCGGCTACGCGATCCTGATCACCGCCAGCACCACGATACTCAACCTTAGTGCCGAATACCATGAACTCAGTCTTCCACCAGTCGAATCCCTCGATCTTCACGTATGCACGTACACCGTCGCCGTCACCACCAGGTACACTCTTTGCGAATGCAGGTGAAACGAACTGACCGTCAAGTGTGGTCGGAATATCGAGTTTCGTACCGTCCTCAAGCTCACTCCAGTCACCCTTAGGTGTAATGGGACCCATCAGATAGACGTTCGGATCCTCGAATTGAGCATCATAGACGATGTCGCGACCAGAAACTTCTGCAGTGATAATCATCATATACCAACCTGGCTTAGAAGAAGCGATGTTACCACCACCGTCAACAATCTCACTGGCACGAGAACCAGAGATGTTGCGGAGGCCGGCATAACCTACTTCGCCGCCATCCCAAGCCTTCTCAGAATTGAACTTCAGACCAGACTCGTCGATCCATACGATATGCCAGAACTTGTTCGTAGCATCATAGGTTGGAGCCATCGTCACAGAAGAATCCCAACTCCAGCCGTTGAAGTTACCAACCACATAGAGGTTAGCAGGCGGTGTTACAGGCGGCAGTGAGTACTCCAGACGGACGTTCTTCAGTGCCACAATGTTCGAAATGGTTTCTGTTCCATCGATAGCACTTCCTGCATACTTTGTTGCAGCAGCGCGAACCTGGAAATAGATAGGGATATTAAGTGGGAAGTCCTTGACATCATAACCTGCATTAGTAGCCATGGTGGTCAATTCAGATGCCAGATAACTGGCGTCAACCGTCAATTTTGTAGATGCGGCACTCAGGACGTCAACCGAGTTGCTCATGTCGGAATTCAGCGATACAGCCGCGGTATAGGTGGTATAAGCCGGGAATCCGTAGTTGGGCAGACTGCTGAGCGTGAGATTTACCGTTTCAGAATTAGCCAGATCATAGGTGGTGTTCTCAGACATACCTGGTATGTTGAGCACCAGAGAACCGTCAGTAGGCTTCTGCAGGGTCGGATTTGAGTCGCGGTCATCCGCACAAGCCGAAAGGATGCAAATGCTGCAGAGCAACAATAATGCGGACTTTATAATTTTTTTCATAACGCTTTATATTTTAATAAATTATTTGTATCCTGGATTCTGTTTCAGGTTACTGTTTGTTGCAATCTCATTAGAAGGAATAGCGTAGATGTTGAGGTCTGCGCTGAAGTTTGTACCATCCATGGCACCACCCTTCCATTGCCACTTGTAGCTGTTGGTACCACCATAGAGTCCGAAGCGGATCAGATCCACGCGGCGGCGTCCCTCATAGTAGAACTCACGTGCCCACTCGTCGATGATGTTGTCGAGGGTGTAAGCGTTCTTGGTTGTAGCACCTGCACGCTGGCGCAGACGGTTAATCAGCTCAGTACCTGTAGCAGATGTTGTACCACCGTTCTGACGGGCATCAGCCTCAGCTGCAGTCAGATAAGCTTCTGCCAGACGGAACAGGAAGAAGTCAGTATCAGGGAACGATGCGTTTTTGGTACCAGCGTTGTCACTGCGGAAGTTAGTCCACTTTGCAACGCCAAAACCCTGGGTGAAGTCTGTAGCCTTCTCGATGTAGAGGGTATGTCCCTCTGAGCAGAACAGGGCGCGGTCGTCACCTGCTGATTTAGCTAAATCGTATGACTGGCCTTCGGGAACATTGCCATTCGGGAAGAACTTCAGCACCAGTTCTGGACGTGCGCGGTTACCGCCCCATGCCTGATCAGTATTGTTGGTAGCAGTGGGGTCGAGTGAATTAGCGTGCATCTTACCGTCAAAGGTAGAGGCAATGCAGAACAGAGAACCGCCCCAGCTGGTCGTTGTTGAACCATCCTGAAGGATGGGGAACACAGCCTCGTAGGCAGCGCTGCTCTCACCGTTGTCGGCCATGAAGAGCATCTGGTAAGCACTCCACTGGTTAGCACCAACGGTGTTCAGCTGATAGTTGGCGTTAATCACCTTGTTGGCATACTCGGCAGCCTTTGCCCACTGTGCCTGGCCTGTATAGACCTCAGCATTCAGATACATACGGGCCAGCAGCATCCAGCAGGCACCCTTGGTGGCGCAGCCATAGTCCTTGTCGCTTGACTTCATGGCTTTGGCTTCCATCAGATCGGGCTCTGCGAGGAGCAGTTCCGACTCAATCCAGTTGAAAGCCTCCTGACGGCTGATCTGCTGAGGCTTCTCCAGTGTCTGAGTGAAAGGAATGTTGCCGAATGCATCCATCAGCATGTAGTATTGCAGGGCACGCAGGAAACGTACCTCCGCTTTCTTCTGGGCATCGCCGCCATCACCTGTCTCGTTCAGGTAGCTGTTGCAGTAATTGATACCCGTGGTCAGACGATAATAATACATGTGCATCATTGGGTGAGAAGCATCATACTGGTTGAAGTTGAAACCAGCGATACCAGGGTCACCCCAACAGCAGATCGACTCATCAGTAGGCAGTTCGTTAGAGTTGAAGAGCTGACGGATGAATCCTGCCGTACCACCATCGTATCCGTCGATATCGGAATCACCGTTAGCACCACCGTTGCCGGGCAGGGCCAGGTTTGCATAGCACTTCAGATAGAGACCGTCAAGGTTCAGCTCTGTGGAGACATTGGGATCGATGGGATCCACATCCAAGTCCTTCGTACAGGATGTTACTCCTAAGGCAAGGGCAAGTGCTGCTGCGGGAATTATATTCTTAATGATATATTTCATAACTATTTTCTCCTTATTATATTTAGAAATTGAAGTTCACACCAAAGATAAACGAGATAGGACGCGGGTACATGTTCTGATCGACACCGTTGCCGATTTCAGGATCGATACCCTTGTACTTCGTAATCGTGAACACATTTGAACAAGTTGCATATACACGTCCGCCAATGCCCTTGTAATTGTTGCCTTTGAACAGGCTGTCGAAGGAGTAACCCAGCGTGATGTTGTCACACTTCAGGAAAGAAGCGTTCTGTACATAGTAGTCTGACTGGTTGGCGGTCAGCTCCCATGTCTGCCAGTTGCGGTCCATTGCATCCTTCAGGTGGTTGGCCATGTAAGCCTGCTGTACCCAGCCGCCAGTCTCACCCACGTTACTAGAACCGCGCAGCACGTCGTTGAAGACGTAGTTGCCAAGGTTAGCACGGAATGACATACCGAGGTCAAAGTTCTTGTACTCTACGCGAGAAGAGAGACCCATGGTCACAGGAGGTGTCGGGTTCTTATAGAGGTAGCGGTCATCAGGCGTGATCACACCATCGCCATTACGGTCAACAACGCAGTTCTCAATCGGCATACCGTTGGCGTCATACACCTGCTGATATACATAGAAGGAGTTGGCTGCGTAACCTACCTGGTGAGCCTGTACATAGTTACCTGTACCACCAGTCGGTGATCTCGTTCTTGTTGTAAGTGAAGTTGTAGTCCAACTGCCAGAACCAGTCTTTTGTCTGGATGGCCTTCCAGCTGACAGATGCCTCGAAACCGGTGTTCTTCAGAGAACCGATGTTCTGCCACATCATATTCTTGTAGCCCGACATAGCCGGCGCCTTGGCATAGTTCAGCAGATCGGTGGTCTTACGATAGTAGAAGTCGAGGCTGGCGGTCAGACGATTGTCCATGAACCCTAAGTCCAGACCGACGTTATAGGTAGTAGTGGTCTCCCACTTTAGATCCTCTGTGTAGTTGTTAGGACGATAGAGGGTTCCGTCAAAACCTGCAATGGGATACAGACCGTTGGTGCCGATACTCCTTGAATAGGTGTGAATCCAGCCATAATAATTGGCGATAGGATCACTACTATTAAGATCCTGCTGACCAGTCTTACCCCAGCCGAGACGGAGTTTCATGTCGCTGATTGGCTCAACGTCCTTCAGGAATGACTCCTGCTTGATCTTCCAAGCCAGAGCAACAGAGGGGAAGAGTGCCCAGTGCTTTTTGAAACGTGAAGAACCGTCGTCACGCAGGGTAGCGGTGAGCATGTAGCGATCCAGATATGTATAGTTCAAACGACCGAAGAATGAAACCAGATAACTTTCATACTTATGCTCTACATTATCATCGGCATATTCGTAGTCAATCTGCTTACCACGCATATCAACATCGTTGTTGGTCATCGGCATATAGCGAGGCTTATCGGTTTTCTCACTTACCCAGAAACGCTGCCACTCGTAACCGGCCATGATGTCGAAGTGATGCTCCTTAGTGAAATCCTTATAATACTGAGCGTAGGCACTCAGGGTGGTGTTACGCTTTACCTTCTGCCAGTAGCCCTGTTTGCCGTAGTACATACTACCCGGGGTAGCGGGAGAGCTGGTGAAGAGGTTGGTGTTCTGACGACCCTTTGAGATGTCGATACCCAGGGTAGCGTGCAGACGCAGATCCTCAAAACCGTGAATCTTATAGTCAAAGTCGGCACTACCGATGAAAGAGCGGCTGTGAGCCACATCTGTCTGATTGTTCAGCAGAGCAAGCGGGTTGCTGGTGGCATCCTTGAACTTGGTGAGTGGCCAGGTGGTGTCGTTCAGTGAGGAACCGGAGCCGAGCCACTGGTAGTAACCGCCGAAGTTGTTCAGCATCTGAGCCTCGGCAGCACCCAGCATGTCCTTGCTGTACTGCGATGTGAACGAATAGGGATCCTGGGAGGGATCCATGCTGATGGCTGCACCTACGACTCCGCCGTTTGCATAAGACGAACGGCTATACATGCCTTTGGCATTCAGGTCGATTTTCAGGTGATCGTCCAGCAGACTGGGGTTGAGGTTGAATGAGGCTGTCACACGTTTGTAGTCAGAGTTCTTCAAAGTACCCTGCTGGTTCGTGTAACCTAATGACACACGATAGGGCAACTTCTTCAGGGCACCAGTCAGCGTCACGTTGTGATCGTGTGATACGGCGGTTCTGTAGATCAGATCCTGCCAGTCAGTATTGGCGGTACCCAGTGCGCGGTATGCGTCATGGTCGGTGCCATACAGATTGGTGATGTAAGAACGGAACTCGTCGCCATCCATCACCTTAAGCGTCTTGTTATTCTTGCTGATGGTCAGGCTTCCTGCGTAAGAAACCTGGGGAGCCATACCCATACGACCTTTCTTGGTGGTGATGATGATAACACCGTTAGAACCACGGCTACCATAGATGGCGGTGGCAGAAGCGTCCTTCAGCACGTTGAACGATTCGATATCCTGCGGGTTGATGGTTGACAGGATGTTGGGAGCACCAGCCACACCACTGTTGTCGATGGGGATACCGTCGATAACGATCAGCGGGTCGTTGGAAGCCGACAGAGATGATCCGCCACGGATGCGGATCTTGGCACCGGCACCAGGCTCACCACTGTTGGTTGTGATGTTCACACCGGCAACCTTACCTTGCAGCATGTCCTGAGCGTTTACCACCAGACCCTTGTTCTTTGAATCCGGCTTCAGGGCCGTTACAGAACCGGTCAGGTCGCTCTTTCTTGCGACACCGTAACCGATGACCACCACCTCGTTCAGCACAGCGGCGTCATCTTGAAGAGTTACTTCCACAGTTGGCGCAGCCTTTACGGTGGCTGTCTGATAGCCAACATAGGATACCGAAATGGTTGCACCCTCTTTTGCCTTCAGCACGAAGTTACCGTCGAAATCAGATACGGTAGCGGTCTGTGTACCTTCCACACGTACTGTTGCGCCGATAATGTCTTCGCCTGCAGCATCTTTCACATGGCCCTTAACCTCAATCTGGGCAAAGGCACTTACCGATAGGAACAGCCCTAAGATAAGGCCGAGCATCCTAAGCGGAACTTGAATGTTTACCTGCTTCATCATTGCATTAATTAGAGTTAAAATAGTATTTTAAATATTGTTGTTTAGCACTTTTGACCGTTATTCACGGTGCAAATTTAGTTTACTTTTCAATACGTTGTTCTATTTTTGCATAAAAAGATGCATTTCTGTCGTGCAAACGTTTGCATCACCTAATATGAATAATATTCTTATACATTATTATATTTATTTAAAAGAATTGCTTACCTTTGCATCAGGAATAGTTAAAAACCGCAATGGAAGAAAAGGCACCCATGACAATGAAGGATATCGCCAGGGAGTTCGGGATCTCTGTGGCGACGGTATCGCGTGCCCTGAAGGACTCCCCCAGGATCAGCGAGGAGCGCCGCAAGGCGATCCAGCAGTATGCCCGCGACCACAATTTCTATCCCAATGCCATTGGTGAGGCGTTGCGCCACAGTCGGGTGATGCCTCAGCGTGTCATCGGCGTCATCGTGCCTGAGTTCACCCATTATTACTTCTCCTCGATCCTGACAGGTATCGAGGAGGCGGCGGAAGCCCGGGGCTTCCGTATCATGGTGGCATTGAGTGGCGAGCAGTACGAGCGCGAGGTGCGCATCTGCGAGAACTTCCTCCGCTCTAAGGTGTGCGGCGTCATCGTGTCGCAGGCCAAGGACACCAAGGACTATGCCCACTACCAGAAGCTGATCGACGCAGGTATCCCGCTGGTATTCTATGATCGCATCTGTACAGGTGTGAATGCCAGCCGTGTGGTGGTCGATGACTATATGGGTGCCTATAATGCCGTGACCTATCTCATCGAGACGGGTTGCAAGCGTATCGCCTTCTATGGCAGTCCGATGCAGCTTGAGATCTCCAAGAACCGTTACAACGGCTATAAGGATGCCCTGCTGAAACATGGGATGTCGGTCGATAAGAATGTGGTCATCGTATGCGATAACCGTAACGATGCCGAGCATATCACACCCTCGATCATGGCTATCGACAATCCGCCTGACGGTTTCTTTGCCGTCAACGACGATACGGCTATCGGCATCCTCTACACCGTGAAGCATGCGGGCTATCGCGTGCCTGAAGACATCGCCATCTGCGGATTCACCAACGGACAACGTGCCATAGCCTGCGACCCCATGCTGACCACCGTCGAGCAGCGGGGCCATCGTGTGGGAGAGGAGGCAGCAGAGATCCTGATGGACAAGGTGGAGAACATCTCGCCGATGGAGAAGATCGAGAAGCGCATCGTCCGCACGCGCCTCATTATCCGCGGCACCACGAGGTAAAGGTAAAAAGGTAAAAAAGTAAAAAGGGAAAAAAAGTAAAAAGGTAAATATGTAAAAAAAGTAAGATATGAAGCAAAAGCCTGATCAATCCTTTTGGAATCTGTGGAACCTGAGTTTTGGTTTCTTTGGTGTGCAGATCGCCTATGCGCTGCAGAGTGGAAACATCTCGCGAATCTTCCGTACGCTGGGAGCTGACCCCCATTCGCTGAGCTTTTTCTGGATACTCCCCCCGCTGATGGGAATCCTGGTGCAGCCTGTCGTTGGAACGCTGAGCGACAAGACCTGGACCCGTTTCGGCCGTCGCATACCTTATCTGTTTGTAGGAGCCGCCGTAGCCGTGGCAGTCATGTGCCTGTTGCCCAATGCCGGCTCGTTCGGAATGTCGGTAGGTGCAGCCCTCATCTTCGGACTGGTGGCACTTATGCTGCTCGATACGAGTATCAACATGGCGATGCAGCCCTTCAAGATGCTGGTGGGCGATATGGTCAACGAGAAGCAGAAGGCCAAAGCCTATTCCATTCAGTCGTTTCTCTGTAATGCCGGTTCGGTGGTAGGATTCCTCTTCCCCTTTGTCTTCACCTGGATCGGCCTGAAGAACGTGGCTCCTGAGGGCGTCGTGCCCGATTCCGTCATCTGGTCGTTCTATTGTGGTGCTGCCATCCTCATCCTCTGTGTGCTCTACACCACGATGAAAGTCAAGGAGTGGGGACCGCAGGAGTACAAGGAATACAATCCCGTATCGGAAGAGAAAGAAGACTCAGCCAACTGGATCACGCTGCTGAAGAACGCGCCGTCCACCTTTTGGAAGGTGGGTCTCGTGCAGTTCTTCTGCTGGGCAGGCATGCTCTATATGTGGACCTATGTGGTGGATGCCGTGTCGGAGACCGTCTGGGGCACCATCGATCCCGCCACCGATGCCTATCAGGAGGCAGCCAACTGGACGGGTGTGCTCTATGCCATCCAGGCCATGGGCTCCGTAGCCTGGGCTGCCATGCTGCCACGCTTCAGCAACACGAAGATGGCCTATAGCGTGAGCCTGATCCTCGGAGGTGTCGGCTTCTGCCTGATCCCGTTCATCCCCGACCAGTACCTGCAGATCATCCCCTTCCTGCTGATCGGCTGCGGATGGGCTGCGATGCTGGCGATGCCCTTTACGTTTGTCACCAATGCCCTGCAGGGCTACGGACACATGGGTGCCTATCTCGGTCTGTTCAACGGTACCATCTGCGTGCCTCAGATCGTGGCAGCCGTCTGTGGCGGTACCATCCTCTCGCTGGTGGGCCACCATCAGTCCACGATGATGATCGTCTCAGGCGTCAGTTTCCTCATCGGCTCCCTCTGCGTCTTTGTGATTAAGGATAAGCAATAAGAAATTAATAATAGAAACAATGAGAGAAGTAAAGCATTTCATACAGGCAATGCTGACCGTCCTGATGATGGTAAGCTGTATGGGCGATGCAGACCCCGTGCGCGTGTCGCTTGACATCGATGCCTCCGACCTCGTGATGACCATCGGTGAGACATCCACCCGTATGGGCAGCTCCAAGGCAGCCGACAGTCATTTCACCTACCGCACGGATAACCCCTCTGTGGCGACGGTGGATGAGGACGGTGAGGTAACAGCCCGTTCAATCGGCGAGGCTACCATCACCGTACACATGGATGAGAACCGCACCGACTGGTATGCGGCGACAGACCGTACCTACCGGGTAGTTGTGAAGGCCCCTTCTGCAGAGATACTGCGCCAGTATGACAGAGACACCCCGCTGACCCTTGTGGCCCTGGAGGA
>ONNY01000102.1 GCA_900319305.1 uncultured Prevotella sp. | reverse complement strand
GAAGGATAGTGTCGAGGAACTGGAGTGGCAGGAGACGGAGGCTAAATTAGATACAATGAGAAGATGTATAGCAATAAAGAACAAGTAAACATACTAACCTCTTTGCTTGTAGCCCATGGCGTGCGTCATGCCGTCGTGTGTCCGGGGAGTCGTAATTCACCTATCGTGCATAATCTCAATGAGTGTCCGGATATCGCATGCTATCCGGTTACTGATGAGCGTTCGGCAGGCTTCTATGCCTTAGGGATGTCACAGGCGCGACGACAACCCGTCGTGGTGTGTGTCACCAGTGGTACGGCTTTGTTGAATCTCGCCCCAGCTACTATCAGCATATCCCCATCGTGGTGATCTCTGCAGACCGCCCTGCGGCGTGGATAGATCAGCTCGACGGACAGACAATGCCGCAGCCTGATGCCTTAGGGCGATTTGTGCGGAAGGCGGTGTCTTTGCCAGAGCCATCCTTTGACAAGCTCAGGAACCGTGAAGAGTGTTGGTATTGCAACCGTTTGGTGAATGAGGCTATAATCGCTGCCCAGCAGGGTCATATCAACGTGCCCATCACCGAACCCCTCTTCGATTACAGCGTCGCCTCATTGCCTGAGGAACGGAAGATTTCGTTTGCTGCTGCTGACATGTCACCCGCCACCTTGAGTCATATCACGCGGATGTTCCTGCAGGCGAAGCGCCCTCTGCTCATCAGTGGTCAACCCATGAACCCGCTCTTCGATGAGGCCGTCTCACTTGTGGGCGATGATGAGGCCTATATCCCCGACTTCGTGCTCTATATCGGAGGCTCTATTGTGAGCAAACGACTGAAACGTTTCCTGCGCAAAGCCAAGGAGACGTGGGTGGTGAATGCTTCGGGCGAAGTCAATGATACCTTCATGAACCTCACGCACATCTTCCAAGGCGATGGTGAGGCGGTGGCAGATCATATCCGTTTCATGATGGTGATGGAGCCCCATCCTTTCATGCAGAAGTGGGATGAGTTGTTGTCACGCATCCGTCAGCAGGCTGATGCCTATGAGCCCGCCTATTCCCAGATGGCTGCTGTGAAGTATTTCGAGCGTTATGTGGGTGAGGCACAGGTGCACTATGCCAACAGCACCTCCATTCGTCTGGCCAACAGTTTCGCCAAACATCCCGTGTGGTGTAATCGTGGTGTCAACGGCATCGAGGGCTCGCTCTCTACGGCAGCAGGCTTCTCTGTGGTCTCCGACGACCGTGTCTGCTGTGTCATCGGCGACCTGAGTTTCTTCTACGATCAGAACGCCCTGTGGAATCAGAACCTGCGTGGTAACCTGCGCATCCTCTTGCTCAACAACGGGCGCGGTGGTATCTTCAACATGTTGCCGGGTCTGGAACAGAGTCCTGCGCGTGATGCCTTTGTCGCAGCCGCTCACCATACCAATGCCGAGGGCATCTGCCAACAGAATGATGTGGTGTATCTCTCTGCTTCCGACATGCCCCAACTGCGGGCTGGAATCGACACCTTATTAAATATAGAGAGCGACCGTCCTGTGCTGCTGGAGGTATTCACTGATGCCGCTGCCGACGAACAAATCTATCGCGAGTACTATAAAGACATAGTAACAGATTAACAAAAGATGCGCTTAAAAAGTTATTATGTTACTCTGTCTAAAAAAAGATATTCTGTCTTAAAATATTATATTATGTCTAGAAATTGGAAAGAAATACGTAAGTTTGAAGAGATACTCTTCGAGTCATATAATGGCATCGCCAAGATCACCATCAACCGTGCCCGTTATCGTAACGCCTTCACCCCCAAGACCACTTGGGAACTGTCGCAGGCTTTTGCAATGTGCCGTGAGATGCAGGACATCTCTGTGGTGCTGCTCACGGGAGCGATGTCTGAAGTACCTGAGGGTAAGACCTTGGCGGATGTGAAGCATGCCTTCTGCTCTGGTGGCGACATGCACGTGAAGGGGCGTGGCGGCTATGTTGATGAAGACGGAGTACCCCGTCTCAGTGTACTCGACGTACAGATGCAGATCCGTCGCTTGCCCAAACCCGTCATCGCGATGGTGAATGGCTATGCCATCGGAGGTGGTCATGTGTTGCATCTGGTCTGCGATCTCACCATCGCCTCCGAGAATGCCATCTTCGGACAGACGGGTCCTAAGGTCGGCTCCTTCGATGCTGGCTTCGGCTCCTCTTATCTCGCCCGTATCGTGGGGGAGATGGGTATGGTGAACAAGGTCGTGCCCATCGAACGCTTGGAAGACGAGTGTGTGGAGTGGGCGGAGATCATGATGGAGCGTTCGCCCCTGGCCCTACGTATGATTAAGGCAGGCCTGAATGCAGAGCTCGATGGTCAGGCAGGCATTCAGGAACTGGCTGGCGACTGCACTATGCTCTACTACTTCCTCGACGAAGCCCAGGAAGGTGGCAAGGCCTTCCTCGAAAAGCGCAAGCCCGACTTCAAAAAATATCCCAAACTCCCATAAGACAGAGTTTTTTTTAGACAGAGTAACAGATTAACATATAAAGAATAACAGATTATTCAAAGATATGGATATTGAGATGTTAGTGAAAACTGTCATTGAGTGCTCTAAGAATATACGTAGGCATTTGGGACCAGGGTACTTGGAGTCTGTGTATAAGAATGCAATGTTGGTGGAACTGAAAAAGAACGGTTTGTCTTATGAGGTAGAGAAACCTATCAATGTATTTTATGATGATGTCCTGGTAGGTGAGTTTATGGCTGATATTGTAGTAGAAAAAATACTGATTCTGGAACTGAAGGCTGTACAATCTTTGCACATGGCCCATGAGATTCAATTAGTTAATTATCTGACGGCCACAGGTGTTGATGATGGTTTATTGATTAATTTTGGTTCGGAAGAATTACAATTCAAACGTAAATACCGAGTTTATCGCAAACGCTTCAGTTAGATTGTTGTTATTATGTTACTATGTCTTAAATAAGTTATTATGTCTTTGAAATATACTTTGTCTAAGAAAATACTGCATTTCAAGCAGCCGGCGGGGACATCGCGCGGGGTTTATACTACCAGGAAGATCTGGCTGGTTCATCTCACTGATGGTGAACGGACAGGTATGGGCGAGTGTGCCCCACTGCCCGACCTGAGTTGCGATGCTCTGCCCGATGAGACGTATGAATCGAAACTCAACAGTTTCTGTCAGGACCTCTGCCAGAAAGGCGATATCGATGTCGATGCCCTTCGCCCTTACCCTTCGATGCTGTTCGGACTGGAGACGGCGCTGTTGAATCTCTGGAATGGCGACCTCTTGTTCGACACCCCCTTTAGTCGTGGTGAGGAAGGCATCCCCATCAACGGACTCGTGTGGATGGGACGCTACGACGAGATGCTCCAGCGGATGGAAGAGAAACTGGAGAAAGGTTTCCGTTGTGTGAAACTGAAGATCGGTGCCATCGACTTTGAACAGGAACTGGATCTCGTGAAGCGCATCCGGGATCGCTTCTCCTTCCATGAAGTGGAACTGCGCCTCGATGCCAACGGCGCCTTCAAATACGAAGAGGCACTCTATAAACTCGAACTGCTCTCGCAATACGCGATCCATAGCATCGAACAACCCATCCGTCAGGGACAGTGGGCCTATATGGCTGAACTCTGTCGCGAGTCACCTCTGCCCATCGCTCTCGACGAGGAACTGATCGGTGTGAACGATCCCGAGATGAAAGGTCATATGCTGAATGTCATCAAACCCCGTTACATCATCCTCAAGCCCTCGCTTCATGGTGGTATGATGGGGTGTAGGGAGTGGATCGAGACCGCCAAACAACAGGGCATCGGCTCATGGATCACCTCCGCCCTTGAGAGTAACATCGGCTTGAACGCCATTGCCCAGTTTGCCTCCGATGTTTATGGTCCCCATATCCGTATGCCGCAAGGCCTCGGCACAGGACAGCTCTTCACCGACAATATCCCCATGCCCCTAGAGATTCGCGGCGATATGCTTTTCTTTGACATAAGAACAAAAGAAACATAATAGCTGCGCAAATGATGTCTTTCTGTCTATAAAAATTTGTTCTTGTGTTCTTCTGTCTAAAATATTATGTCTCTAGACGAATTCCTTGAGGAGTGGAATAACCCCTCACCTTATGTCCACGTGCAGACCAGTGGTTCTACAGGTGCCCCGAAGCCGATGCTCGTAGAGAAGCAGCGGATGCTCAACTCTGCCCGTATCACCTGCGATTTCCTCGGACTCCGTGAAGGCGACACAGCACTACTCTGTATGTCGCTCGACTATATAGCAGGCAAGATGATGGTGGTGCGCTCCATAGAGCGAGGACTGAAGCTGATAACCGTTGAACCTTCAGGTCATCCATTATACCATGATGGCGTTTGTTCTTTTGCGTCAAATGACGCAAAAGAACAAATCCCAAATAATAATCCCCTCCCCTCGATGGGGAGGGGTAAGGGGTGGGGTGTTAACTTCGCTGCGATGGTCCCGATGCAGGTCTATAACTCCTTGCAGGTGCCAGCCGAAAAGGAACGCCTGATGCGGATTCGTCATTTGATTATCGGAGGCGGTGCGATCGACGATGCCCTTGCCTCCGCCTTGCGAACCTTCCCCAACCACGTGTGGAGCACCTATGGGATGACGGAAACCCTCTCGCATATCGCCCTCCGTCGCCTGAACGGTCCTGAAGCCTCCGAATGGTACACCCCGTTCCCTTCAGTCAAGGTCAGCCTCAATGAAGACAGTTGTCTCGTCATCGATGCCCCTTTGGTCTGTGCTACGCGCCTTGTCACCAACGACATCGCCGAGCTATCATCGGGGACTGTCCCCAATATGAAGTTTCGGATTCTGGGGCGTAAGGACAACGTGATCTGCTCTGGTGGCATCAAGATCCAGATAGAGGAGGTAGAGCGCCAATTGCGCCCCCACCTTCAGGCCCCGTTCCTCATCACGAAACGTCCTGATGCCAAGTTTGGCGAGGCAGTGGTGCTGCTTACCGAAGGTGCTGTTGATGAGGGTCGTCGGGTGTGTGCCCAAGTGCTTCCAAAATATAATCAGCCGAAGGCCTATCTTCATGTTGACAAGATACCTTTAACAGCGACGGGCAAGCCAGCCCGCAAAGAGGCTGAGAATATTGCTAAAAGCAGATAGGACCACTCTCACGAGCAGTCCTACCCTGATTAGTTAGTAATATGATAGGTCTAAAAAGTTGATTGGTTACTCTTATCCTTGTCAGCTCTCCCGATAGAAATCGAGCGCCTCATAAATCTCATCCTTGTTGGCTGTCTGGTTGATGCGGATATCTCCGATGCCACCCAGCAGCGTGAAGTTAATGATACCAGCCACATTCTTCTTGTCGTGCGTCATCAGTTCCAGCAGGGTGGGATAGTCGTCACAGGTGATCGTCATCATCCCATAATGCGCCTTGATGAATCTCACGGTCTGGTGCATCTTGTCCGTGGGGAATCCCGTCTTCATGCAACTCAGGTAGAGTTCGCAGATCAGTCCCCATGCCACCGCATAGCCGTGTAACACGGGCTGGTGCTTCAGGGCGAACGACTCAAAGGCATGACCCACGGTGTGACCTAAGTTCAGTGCCTTGCGGATGCCCTGTTCCGTCGGATCCTCAGTGACGATGCGTTCCTTCACGGCCACGCTGTCGGCCACCATTCGGCTTAGCAGTTTCAGATCCGGCTGTTCGAGGTCGAAGTTCATCAGTTCAGCCCACATCTGCTCGTTGGAGATCAGTCCGTGTTTCAGCATCTCAGCATAGCCGGAACAGATATTCTCTGCATCGAGGGTCTTCAGGAACTGCGTGTCGAGGATCACGGTTTCGGCATTGTTGAACACGCCGATCTCATTCTTCAGTCCTCTGAAGTTGATACCCGTCTTCCCGCCCACGCTGGCATCTACCATCGAGAGCAGGGTCGTGGGGATATTGATGTAGTTGATACCTCTTTTGAATGTCGAGGCGGCGAATCCGCCCAGGTCGGTCACCATACCACCACCTATATTAATTAATAAGGAGTGACGGGTGCCACCACCTGTTCCCAGTTCTTCCCAGACATGGGCCAGCGACTCGAGATTCTTGTGCGTGTCAGTGGCTCCGATGATGATTCGCTTGGCATCCTGGAGTCCGGCAGCCGCTTCAACCACAGGCAGACAGCATCGCTCGGTGGTCTCGTCCATCAGTATGAACACCTTATCACGCTCGCAGGCCTCCATCGCCTCTTTGAGCGACTGACCTAAATTTTCTGCAATGACTACTTTTTGACGGTTCATTTCTTAATGGTAACAGGTTTGCCTGTTTGTTTATGCGGTGCAAAGATACAATTAATATTCGAAACAAACGCAAAAATCCATAAAAAAATTCCGCCGTCATTAAACTTTTCTTTTTTTCATCCGTCAAAAGGTCAACAATTACAAAAGTCATAATGAGAAAATTAATACTCCTGACCGTCGTATTGTTGACGGCGGTTGTGGCAAATGCCCAAAGATTAGTTTCAGGTAAGGTTGTTGAACAGGATACGCAGGAGGCCGTCATTCAAGCGACGGCTTCCATTTTAAGTGGAGAGAAGATCGTGGCCAATGCGCTGACGAACATGCATGGCGGCTTCTCCATCCGTGCGCCCCGCGACGGCAAATATACCTTGAAGATCACATACGTTGGTTTTAAGACCTATACAAAACAGATCAATATCCGTGACGGTAAGGATTATTCCGCCGGTACCATCACCATGGAGCCCGATGCCATCATGCTGAAGGGCGCCACGGTGACGGCACGGGCCTCGAAGGTCACCCTGAAGGCCGACACCTTTATGTATAATGCCAGCGCCTTCCGTACACCAGAAGGTTCTGTGGTGGAAGAACTCGTGAAGCGTCTCCCGGGTGCTGAGGTCGATGACAACGGAACCATCAAGATCAACGGAAAGGAAGTCAAGAAGATCCTCGTGGATGGTAAGGAGTTTATGACAGGCGACACGAAGACCGCCCTCCAGAACCTGCCCACCAACATCATCGACCGCATCAAGGCCTACGACCAGCAGAGCGACCTCGCCCGTGTCAGTGGTATCCAGGACGGTGAGGAAGAAACGGTGCTCGACTTCGGTATCAAACCAGGTATGAACAAGGGTCTCATGGCCAATATCGATCTCGGAATCGGAACCCACAGCCGTTACTTCGGTCGAGGCATGGGCGCCGTGATGAAAGACAATCTGAAGGTGATGCTCTTCACGCGTGCCAACAATGTCAACGACATGGGCTTCCCAGGCGGTGGCGGCGGTGGCCGATGGGGTCAGCAGCGTCAGGGTCTGAACGCTTCCAAGATGGTGGGTGCCAATATCAACTACGAGCTGAAGAATAAATTCAAACTGGATGGTAGTGTGCGCTGGAACCACTCCGACGGCGACCAGCTGCGCCGTGTCTCCAGCGAGCAGATCTACGATGCCACGACATCAGTCTTCTCTAACAGCATCACACATGGCTTCTCACGCTCCAACAGCTGGAATGCCCAGATGCGCATCGAGTGGCAACCCGACTCCATGACCAACATCCTGTTCCGACCCACGCTGCGCTTCAACTCCAACGACGGACTTGACCTGAGCGACGAGGCCACCTACGACCAGGATCCCTATAAATATGTCACCAATCCCCTGGAGCAACTCCCCGAACTCCTTGCCCTCGGTATCGTGAAGAACAACCGTGTGCAGAACAACGTCAGTTACAGCGACTCGAAGAATCTGGGCCTCAACTCCAAGGGCCGTAACATCACTGTTCAACTCAATGGAAACTGGGGCGATGGTGGTAGTCAGTCGATCAACGATGCATTGGTGAATTTCTATCAGTTGGCATACGACTCCACATACGTCACCCGTCGCTATAACGACACCCCCACGAAGAACTGGAACTACCGTGCCCGCGTCACCTACAGCGAGCCCATCTTCCGTCAGGTGTATCTCCAGTTCAGTTATCAGTACCGTTACGACTATACGAAGAGCGACCGCAGCACCTATGACTTCAGCCAGGAGACCTTGAGCCCAGTCTGGACACCCGAATACCGTTCCTGGGACACCTACCTGGCTCCCTATCAGCCCATCGTGCGCTACCGTGACGACGACCTGAGCCGATTCTCCGAATACAAGAACTATACACATAATATCGAACTGATGCTGCGCGTGGTA
>ONNY01000172.1 GCA_900319305.1 uncultured Prevotella sp. | reverse complement strand
GCCGTCGGTTTTATCATTGGTGTGATCCAAGACAGCGTAGAGACGGCCATCAACTCCAGTGGCGATGTCTTCTTCACCGCCACCGCCGAATATTACGACAGGCGGAAGAAAGATTGAGGGTTTCTTGTACTCCGCCCAAGCCTCCCTTTCCGTCCGCCCAAGGCGGACTCCGAGAGGGCCGTTTCATATTTCATATTTCATTTGAGTTTTAGTAATTTTTTGAATGTGATTTTTATATTATATATAATATTTATATTATATATAATATAAATTATTAATTATATAATAATTGTTTTCTCAAGAAATAATTGTAGATTGTGATATCATTGGAAGTCTTATGAAATATGAAACGTGAAACGCAATGTTAGATTTTGCGTGTTCAAGAAAGTTTTTTGGCTTTTTGGGCATAGAAGTTTGGCTGAATGAATTATTTTTTGTATATTTGCAGGCAAAATAACTAAATTGTTCATATTTGATGAAGCTAAAACTATTCATCTCTTTCCTGATGGCTGCGATGACTATCCCCATAGTGGGACAGTCGAAGTTCGTGACTGTGAAGGACGGACATTTCATAAAAGACGGCCAGCCTTATTATTATGTTGGTACTAATTTCTGGTACGGGGCGATCCTCGGCTCTGAGGGTCAGGGTGGTGATCGCCAGCGACTCTGCCGGGAACTTGACCTGATGAAGCAGATCGGCATCGATAACCTGCGTATTCTCGTGGGTTCTGATGGCGAACGTGGTGTGACCACGAAGGTGGAACCGACCTTGCAGGTGGCCCCTGGCGTGTATAACGATACGATCCTGGCAGGACTCGACTACCTGATGCAGGAGCTGGGCAAGCGCCAGATGGTGGCGGTGCTCTACCTGAACAACTCTTGGGAGTGGAGTGGGGGCTACGGCTTCTATCTGCAGCATGCAGGTGCCGGCAAGGCGCCAAGACCCAACGAGGACGGTTATCCTGCCTATATGAACTTTGTGGTTCAGTATGCTACGAACCAGCAGGCTCATCAGCTGTTCTATGACTACGTGAGATTTATCCTGGGCCGCACGAACCGTTATACGGGCGTGGCCTATAAGGACGATCCAGCCATTATGTCGTGGCAGATCGGCAACGAACCGCGTGCCTTCTCAAAAGAGGCACTGCCTGCTTTTGAACAATGGTTGGCAGAGACCTCTGCGCTGATTCGTGAGTTGGATCCGAACCATCTGATCTCCATCGGTAGCGAGGGCGCCTGGGGTTGTGAGGGCGATTACGGCTGTTGGGAGCGTATCTGTGCTGACAAGAATATCGACTACTGCAATATCCACCTGTGGCCCTATAACTGGAGTTGGGCGCGTCAGGATCATCTGATCGAGGACCTGCCGCAGGCCAAGGCGAATACGAAAGATTATATCGACCGTCATCTGGCTATCTGCGCCAAGATCAAAAAACCTCTGGTAATGGAGGAGTTCGGCTACCCGAGGGATGACTTTAAGTTTGCCCTGGGCACACCGACGGCGGGACGTGATGCGTTCTACAGTTATGTGTTCTCGTTGGTAGGCGACAATGCCGAACAGGGTGGCTACTTTGCCGGCTGTAACTTCTGGGGCTGGGGCGGACTCGCGCAGCCGAAGCATGCCGAGCAGTGGCAGGTGGGCGATGACTATACGGGCGATCCTGCTCAGGAGGCACAGGGACTGAACTCCGTGTTTTCTGGCGACGGCTCAACGTTGCAGGTCATCAGTTCGCAGGTGGAACGAATGAAAAATATCATTAAGAAATAGTATGGCTAAAGCTAAATTAATCGAAAAGATCGGCTACGGGTTCGGTGATATGTCAACATCGACCTTCTGGAAGGTGTTCTCTTACTATCTGCCGATCTTCTACTCTAACATCTTCGGTCTGTCTCTGATCGATGCCGGTGTGCTGGTGCTTGTGACCCGCATCTGGGATGCCGTGTCAGACCCGATGATGGGTATCATTGCCGACCGTACCAATACGAAGTGGGGTAAATATCGTCCCTATCTCCTGTGGGTGGCGCCGAACTACGGTGCCAAACTCATGTGGGCATACGTGACCTATATCCTGATGATGACCGTCTATACTGGTATCAACGTGCCTTACGGTGCCATGTTGGGTGTAATGACCGATGATACTAACGAGAAAACCGTCTTTTCATCGTTCCGTATGTTCTTCGCCTATGGCGGTTCGTTCATCGCCTTGTTTATCTGGGAGCCGTTGACGAACGCACTGGGCGGTTATATGTCAACCGACGGTTGGTTCTGGGCGATGGTCTGTGTCGCCTCCGCCTGTTTCGTGATGTTCATCATCAGTTTCCTGTTGACGAAGGAGCATCTGAAAGGCGTCTCGACGGTCAGTGTGGGTAGCGACTTCAAGTCGTTGCTGGACAACAAGCCCTGGTGGATACTCATTGGTGCAGCCCTCTGTTCGAACCTCTTTAATACGGTCCGTGGTGCGACGGTGGCCTACTTCTTCCTCGACATCATCGGTCCTAATGTAAGTCTGTCGTTCTTCGGTATCATGTTCCTCTTCTATTCGGGTCTGTTCCTGGGTGTCGGAGAGGTAGCGAACATGGCAGGCGTTGCCCTCTGTGTGCCGATTGCCAGTAAACTGGGTAAGAAAACCACCTTTATCTTCGTGAATGCCGCGCTGGTTGTGTTGAGTATCGCCTTCTTCTTTGTGCCTTGCACACCGTTGGGCTTCTGGATGATGCTGATCCTGCAGGTGATCATCTCCATCTTCACTGGTGTGATGTCGCCGCTGATCTGGAGTATGTATGCCGACGTGAGTGACTACGCCGAGTTGAAGTTCCGTACTGCCTCTACGGGTCTGATCTTCTCCAGTGCGTCGATGGCGCAGAAGTTCGGTGGCGCCATCAGTGGTGCTGCGGTGCTCTGGCTGTTGTCAGCCTTCGGCTACATCACCGATGCCGCACAGTTGGAGGCAGGTGCCGTTCAGCCTGAGAGTGCGCTGATGGCATTACGCTGGCTGATGAGTTTCATCCCGGCTGCCGTGGCTGCCCTGGCGATGGTGGTAGTGTGGTTCTATCCGTTGACGAGGAAACGCGTGCATGAGATTAGTAGTGAACTGAAAAAAATAAGATCTATAGAATGAGAAGTATTTTTATTGCCTTGACAATGGCCGTCTGCTTCACAGCACAACTGCAGGCTGAGACGGCATTCAACGAGCGGCCTAAGCTCGTAGTGGGAATCGTGGTTGATCAGATGCGCTGGGACTACCTGGGCAGATACTACGACCAGTTTCAGTCGGATGGTTTGAAACGGCTGATCACCAAGGGCTATTCCTGTGACAACTGTATGATCAACTACCTGCCGACGGTGACGGCGATCGGCCATACCAGTATCTATACGGGTACGACACCGGCCTTCCACGGTATCTGCGGTAACGCGTTCTACATCAATGGTGTGAAGCGCACCAGTTGTGAGGATCCCGATGTAAAGACGGTAGGCACGGATAGGAAGAAAGCCTCTTCGCCTGTGAATCTGCTCGCTTCGACGATCGGTGACCAACTGCGCCTGCATACCGACTTCAAGTCGAAGGTGGTCAGCGTGAGTTATAAGGACCGTGCGTCCATCCTGCCAGGTGGTCGCAGTGCCAATGCCGCCTATTGGATTGACACGAAGAACGGCCAGTTTATCACCAGCACCTGGTATATGGAAGAACTGCCTCAGTGGGCGAAGGCCTATAATGCGGAGATGAAGAAGAACAAGGAACTTGCCAAGGTGGGCGAGGATGTAGGTCTCTATCCGCTTTGCGGCCATCTGATCACTGACATGGCGATTGCTTCGCTGAAGGGTGAGAACCTGGGTAAGGGTGAGGAGACCGATATGCTCTGTATCAGTTACTCGCAGACCGACGTGATTGGTCATGAGTGGAGTACACGTGGCGAGCATACTGATGAGGCCTACCTAGAACTCGATAAGGACATTGCCCGTCTGCTGAAGACGCTCGACGACCAGGTGGGAGAGGGTAACTACCTGCTGTTCCTGACGGCTGACCATGGGGCTGCCCATAACTTCAAGTTCATGAGTGACCATCGGTTCAATGCCGATGCCTGGAAATGGAACGATACGCATGTGTTGGAAGCCGGTAAGAAACTCTCAGAGCACTTTGGAACCGATAAGCCGCTGATTAAGGACATGCTCGACTATCGGATCGTGCTCCACAAGGAGAATATCCAGGAACTGGGCCTGGATGAGCAGGCGGTCAGGGATGCCATTGTGGAGGGCGTACTGAAGTTGCCTCATGTCTCCTTTGCCTTTGACTTCAAGAAGGCGGCTTCGGCACCTGTGCCTGAGTTCTTGCGCGAGCGTGCGTTGAAAGGCTATCACCACGACCGCTCGGGCGACATCATCTTTATGCTGGAGCCTGGCTATTACAGTTTCGGCAAGGGTTCTTCACCTGTAGGAACGACCCATGGCACCTGGAATCCGTATGATGCCCATATTCCCCTCTTGTTCTACGGCTGGAAGGTGGAGCATGGCAGCACATCACGCGAAGTCCACATCACTGACATCGCTCCGACAGTGTGTCAGAAACTGCATATCCAGCAGCCTAATGCCTGTGTCGGAGAGCCTATTACGGAAATTATTGATGATTGAGCCGAAAAATTAACGATTTTTTTATAAATATTCGTTAGATTTACAAGAATTCTTAGTACCTTTGCAGCAGAAAAGCCGTGAAGGTACTTCTTTTTTGCCGTAACTGCTTAGAAACGAGAACAATATTGTTATAACATTATATAAGTTTTATGAATTTCGCATTGTTAATTACCGTCTTGCTGACGGCTATTACATTGGTGGTGGCGGCTTACGTCGTAGCCAAGCTGATAGGACCTCGGTCCTACGCGAAGGTGAAAGGTGAGCCGTATGAGAGTGGTATCCCCACGCGAGGCAGTTCTTGGTTGCCCGTCTCTGTGGGTTTCTACCTCTTCGCCATCTTGTTCCTCATGTTTGATGTGGAAACGGTGTTTCTGTATCCATGGGCGGTAGTAGTGAAGGACTTCGGTGCGCTGGCTCTGCTGAGCATCGGCTTCTTCTTAGTTGTTCTGGTTTTAGGCTTGGCTTATGCCTGGCGGAAAGGAGACTTGGAATGGAAGTAAGAAAGCCCCACATCAAGAGTATTCCCTACGAGGAGTGGAATG